>CALJCU010000095.1 GCA_938023885.1 uncultured Prevotella sp.
TTGATGTCGCCCTGCTGTGCCGAGTTGTCCGTATAAAGGTCGGTGAAGGTAGGCAGACGCAAGGCTTTGTTCCAATTGGCATAGAATTTCCAATGATCATCGGGACGGTAACTGATATCCACGCCCGGATAGAACCGATATTTGTTGTCCAGTCCCGTGTTCTTGTCTGCCATCACGCCGGCAGACACTGTAAGACCTCCTACGAGTATATTATGCTCGAGGAACAGGCTGGTGTTTGTGCGGTCACCTTTATGGTCATAAGACCGGTCGGAGTGGGAGATCTTCTTCCAGTCGTTCTCATTCATGATGTCACCGTAAGCCGTTGAGAGAATATGCTCCTTACGGATGTCAGCCCCGAGAGCTGTCTTGCCGAGGATCCAGTCGAAATAAGCATTCAGAGAAGCTCCGTAGACATCCAGACGGTGATAGTTCTCTCCTTTCGCTGCCCCCGTACTGTATTTGATGAGTTGGTAATGGTCGATGTCACGATGGGCATAGACGGTAGGACTGATGACGAATGTCCGCAGCCAGCCTTGTCCCCTGAAGAACGGACGGAAGTCGGCATTGGCAGAGCCGATATAACGTCGGGTCCATTCAAACTGGTTTGGGAAACGGGCGGAATAGAACGTGTTGGCGCCATAGTCCTTCGACGTGATACCCGCCTGCCAGTTGACATCTGCTAAGGGGGATGAGTAGTTGCCTTGATAGTATCCGTGGCGGTGACGGAAGGAGGAGTTGTCTGTGCCACCGTCGCTTTGGATATAGCCGGCGGAAAGGGACTGGCCCCACCCCTGACCCCTCCTCTGTAGGGCGGGGGAAAGCGATACCCGGGCATCTCCACCGAAGGAACCGAAGGAACCGGCTTCTAAAGCGGCAGATATCCCAAACCTTTGATACTTTTGATTGCCTGAGTTGCGGCTCTTTTGGCAATCAACATTTCCTCCTCCAGAGGGGCCTGGGTAGGCCTTTTGACTTTTTGTCACGATATTTATTGCTCCCGAGAAGGCTGCGGAGCCGAAGACGCGTGCCGCTGCTCCTTCCAGGACCTCAATACGGTCGATGTCATCGAGTGACACAGGGAAGTCAGCAGCATTATGGCCAGTCTGCGGCGAGGTCAGAGGAACGCCATTGAGCAGAATCGTGATCTGGTCGAATGTGCCTCCGTTGATGGAGATATCCGTCTGTACACCAAAGCCACCGCGCTGACGGACATCCACGCCCGTGGCTAATTTCAATACGTCGTTGATGGTCTGTACCTCCGCACGATGGATGTCATCGCGTGAGATGACCTCAACGATCTTGGCTGACTGAGAAGCAGTCAGCGGCGCCCGCGATCCTGTTATCTGCACTTCATCAAGCTGTTGCTCACCGAAGGAGAGCGAGTCAGCGTTCTCCCCTGAAGGCTTCGTGGCGATGCCGTCGGCCTTGGCATAGGTGAGGGTGGGAACAGCAAGGACACCGATAACTACCACTTTGCCCAATGCGGCAAAGAGGCTGTAGCCCTTGCGGTTGAAGTGCTTGAAGACGATTGCGTTGCGCTTGTTAAACGTTGTTGTTTTCATAAGCAACTGCAAAGGTAATAAATAATCAGTAATTATTGATTTTTATTTAGTAATCATTTTCTTCCACTTGAAGTATCCCATGACGGCGATGACGACATAGAGGCCATAAAGCGATGCTTTGAAGGGGATGCCTTTGATGACATAGAGATAGCAGCTCACGGCATCGACAAGGATCCAGAAGAGCCATTGCTCGATATATTTGCGGGCGAGGGCCCAGAGGCCGACGAAACTCAGAGCGTTGGTAAAGCCGTCGAGCACGGGAACGTTACTGTTCGTGTAGTGGGAGAGGATGAACCAGGTGACGGCCCAGGCAACGACAAAGAAGAGGATTGCTGCCGGATAGAGCCGTTTGGGCATGTGGGTGACAGGCAGTTCCTCACCTTCTTTCTGCTGGTGTTTGTGTCCGAATTTCCACACGACCCATCCGTAGACAGCGGCAAGGGTGTAATAGACGGCCATGACGGCGTCACCATAGAGGCCATGGGTGTAATAGAGAATGACGTCGAGGGCCGGCATGATGATACCCACGAGCCACAGCAGGATGCTGGCTCTGTACTCGAGAAAGATGTAGATGAGTCCTAATATTGTGGTGACGATGTCAAGCCAATGGGCTGTCATATAGTCTGTCATTTTGCGTCGAATGTTTGATAAACCATGAAGGTGCCGTCTCCGTCAAGCACGAAACGGTCACTTTCCGCCTCATTGAGGGTTCCTTGCCAGAGTTGGTTGAAGGGAGATGCGGGCCAATGGAGTCCCCGGCTCTGAAGTCTTTTGCAGTTGATATTGAAGATGCTGATTTGCTGATGGGGAAAGGATTCAAAGGTCTTGCAACCCTCGTTTACGGTAAAATAACCGTAGTCAGTGATCATGACAGGCTCAATGCCCAATTCTTGGTGATAATAGGCCATCAGGGAGACATTGGCCAATGTGTGATCCTCACGCAATCCGGTGGCTCCGAGATAGACGATCTTTCTGAACCCTTGTGAGCGCATGAACCGTGTGGCTTTCGTCAGGTCGTTGTCGTCCTGTTCCTCAATATGATGAAAGATGCCTGCATATTCTTGCTGAAAAGCCGGTGACAGCGAGTCTCCGTCACCGACGATGGCATCGGGCATGATTCCATGTCGGACTGCCGTCATTCCTGCCCGGTCACAGCAACAGAGATAGCTGTGCCGGTCCAGGAGAGCCAGTGGTATGTTGTGCGAAGGATAGTCGCCATTGGCAAGGATGACGGCTGGATGATCAGATGCGGGAATCAGCATGTCGAGAGTTGCGTTGCGGTGGCTGCCACTATGGGCAGCCACCATCCGTCTTAGAAGCTCAGGCTCAGATGCGCCATGAAATTGAAAGGTGCGCTTGGTGCGAATCCGGCAGCGTCCTTGTCACGTGTACCCCAGTCGTTGAATGCGATAACCTTACCATCTCTCGTCTTTGCGATCTGTGGAGCTCCCCAGCCGTTGTTGTCGTACTTGGCGTTGAAGATGTTGTACAGGGCGATGCCAACAGTGGCACTCTTGAAGCCCATCCGTTTCCAACTGAAGTTGTAGGACAGGTCGATGTTCGTGGTGAAATGTTCTTTGAGCATCAGAGTCTCGTGTGTCTCATTGCCATTCTCATCGTGGCACGTCATCTCCTTGAAGTCGGTGTTCGTGAGGTATTGCCCACCGATATACTGGCTCTGGACGGCAGCGACGAAGCCTTTGTAGCTGAAGGTGAAGATATTGTTCACGATGACATCAGGTGAGAATGCTGTATGTGTGTTGCCGAGGATG
>CALJCU010000096.1 GCA_938023885.1 uncultured Prevotella sp.
AGAAAATATCATCCTTCCACAAGAAGTAATCAATGATTTCGGACTGTACGAATGAGATATACAGAAGCAACACATTCCATCAAGTTTATACATCCATTAGTATAGCAGAAACAATCCTTGCCGTAGGCGAAATCCTTTTTGTCGGTAACCGGCAAGGGTTCCATGTGCTAAAAGACGGCGAAGATAAGGTCATCACCGTAGGCTCCACACCTATCGGCATAGAGAACGGTATCCGCGATATCAAGCACGGAGAGGAGGGCAATGTTTGGTTCGTTAGCCGCTATGGCCTCCACTGTTACAACCTGAAGACCGGACGCGTCTCGTCTTACGATATCGCCCATCTGTTACCACCACGCGCCGCCTTGTCAAGACTGTTGCCCGTGGCCGGCCATTTCTTCATTGGTACGAAAAACAACGGACTTTATATTTATTCTACTAAGACACGCAAGATCTCCTTGGTCAAAGGTGTCGGTAACACCATCGGTACTATTACAGCTGCCCCAGGTGGCTGCGTCACCGTAAGCGGAGGTGGTGCCTTCTTGCTCAATGCCCGCAATGGACAGATCGTCAGGCAGTTTGTCCAGAAGGACCGCGAAGGCCACGGCGACTTGCCTACAGATGCTGTCAACTGTTACTATCGCGACCATAACAGAGTCGACTGGTTCGGCCTCTACCGCTATGGCGCGGCTTATTTCTACCACTCAGAAAACCTGTTCCACATCTATAAGTTCGGCGACTTCACCTCGCAAGGCCTCGATGTGCGCAGTGTGCTCGTGAATGGGTCACAAAAGGTGATAGGCACTGCCAATGACCTGTGGTTCATCGATGAGCAACGGAATCTCGTGAGACATTACACATCAGAGCAGCTCGGCGACGCGCATGCCATCTCACAGATAGCCTATTATAACGGAGCCTACTATGTAGGCAGCTTCGATGCGGGCCTACGGCGCTTCTCTGCTACGACCTTCGACAAACTACCGGACCTTCCGGAGCCCGTGCTCTCCACCACAACCATCGGAACCCTCGTACCCGATGGACAGGGCAACCTCTGGATAGGCTCGGGTGAGGGCTTGTTCATACTGGGCAGCAATGGTACGTTAAGACATTACACAGAAGACAACTCACGTATCATCGGCGGGCTCATCACTGCCATCCTTTTCATGCTTAATGGCAATGCCTGGCTGGGAGGTGCCAATGGCATATGTCTGTACAACAGCCAGACAGGCAATTTCGAAAAAGACCATTTCCCGACTGACTTTTTCAGCACCGCCAAAATCAAAGAAATCATTGTTGGTCACCAAGGTAACTATATCTTCAATGCGGGTAACAATATCTATTATTCCGATACTACCCTTCATCGCTTTGGAGAAGTCGATCCTCCACAAAATATCACGCTCAACAATTGTATCTCGATCCTTGATGATCTTCGCGGTCACTATTGGTTAGCAACAGAGGACGGACTATTTTGCAGTGATTATCCAGGTACGAACGTCTTGCATTTCGGCTATGGCGAAGGCCTTTGCTGCCAGCTTATCGCAGGACGCATCACCATGGATAGCAACCATAATATCTGGGTGTGCACATCCAATGGACTGATGCACGTCCGCGCGGAAGACCTGTTCAAATGGCAACGGCAGACTAAATATAAACTTCTCTTCTATCATGTCTATCTCGATGGCACACCGGTAGAATTAAGCACAGTGAGCGACATCAACGACAACCACCGCCTCAGTATGAAGTGGAACCTCGCTTCGTCCGTCCTCACCCTTCGCCCGTTGCTCGCCGACTATGCTCGTCCTTATGGCCGCCTCTATGAGTATAAGCTCGACGGAGAGAAAAAATGGCGCATGGTTCGTGACGACGAGGACATCCGTCTCCGGCATCTGAATATCGGACGCCACAAGCTCGAGATGAGACTGGCTGGAGCTCCCGGTACACTCACGACCTATCAGATAACTGTGTCACCTTCCGGCTGGGCCATCATCGAACTGTTGCTGTTGATAGCAGCCATCATCTCGCTTACCTTATGGTACCGCTACCGCAAGAGCACCAACACGCTGCTACAAGAGCGCAATGAGATAGAGGAGGCACTTATCGAGACAGAAACGGAAAAGCAGCTAAACGAACTGCAACAAATCGAGGCTCCTAAGGTCGAGCACGAGAAGGCAACGCCCAAATATGAACGCGTAAAGGTTGACGAAGCGGAATGCGCCGACATCGTCAAACGCATGAAAGACTATATCGAGAAGAACAAGATCTATAACGACCCTGATCTGAAGATGAGCGACCTTGCCAATCATCTCGGCCTCTCTACGAGCAAACTCTCCCAGATATTTAGCCTCTATCTGAAAGAAAACTGGTATGACTTCATCAACCGCTACCGCCTGGAAGAGTTCAAGCGCCTCATCGCTGAGGGTAAGGACAAGCAATACACGCTCCTTGCCCTCAGTGCCAAATGCGGCTTCAAGAAGTCGAGTTTCTTCACCACCTTCCGCAAAGTGGAAGGCGTGACACCCACAGAATACCTTAAAAAGCACAAATAACCCCGTAGAAGCAGGTATTGCTGTAGGGGCGGTCCCTGTGGCCGCCCTATTGTGTTTTCACCGGTTATTTGTCATGTCTGGTTAGGGCGGCCATCAGGGCTACCCCTACGGTAACGTCATCGGCCGACGTTCGACAAACGATTATACGGCGTTCGGCAAACAATCATACGGCGTTCGACAAACAATCATACGGCGTTCGACAAACAACGAGAGAAAGATAAGAGAGGAACCGACAAGTCTGTCTAAAGTAGATGGAATATAAGTAAAACGCTACTAACCAGTAAGTTCAACGACATGGACAACAAGCTAAAGGAGACGGCGAGAGTTCACGGCCTTTTAATTGATTTATACCAATTCAATACCTAACTTTGCAATCGAAATCATAACCAATGCTATATGGAAAAGGTTCTCTGCAAGATTTTAAACGCCTCCGACTCCAACGTCATTGCAACGGTCTATACTGATTGTCACGATGACCTCCTGCGGTACATCACCGCTTATACCCGCGACACGATGGCTGCCGAGGACATGGTTCAGGATGTCTTCATGAAAGTGATGGATCTCGATGTCCTCACCCAAGAGACAGCCCGCAGCCTCGTCTTCACCATTGCCAAACGTATGATCATTGATGACGCGCGTCATAAGGTCTTTGTACGTCAGCAGGAGAAGAAGCTCCGTGAGACCCAGCCGCTCTACGACTCTTTCTCCGTAGCCAAGAAGATGGAGCACGACGAGATTGCTTCCATGGAGCAGTACATCCTCAACCACATGGCCCCCAAGCGTGCAGAGGTAT
>CALJCU010000097.1 GCA_938023885.1 uncultured Prevotella sp.
AGGCCTTAACATCCTTCCCTTTAGGGAGGGCTTGGGTAGGCCTCAGGCCTCGTGGTTAGGCCCACTCCTACCATTTGACATTCTGGTCTACCTTCCTCAGCAACACGAACTCATCGCGGTTGGCACCGATCGTACCATAGTAGTTCAGTCCGAAGGATAACTGTGCATAGCCGCCGATCATGTGCGTCGGCTTTGGACAGAGACGGGAGATGGAGTTGTGGATACCACCACGGTGATGTGTCAGGGGCGAGCGCGGCACGTTGACTGTACGACCCTGGTTGTGGAACATATACAGGGCACCCTCGGGGATACGCTGACTGATGCAGGCACGTGCCATGGCAGATCCGTTATCGTTGAGCACCTCCACCCAGTCGTTATCGTTGATGCCAAGCTTAGCAGCATCGCGCTCACTCATCCATAACACGGGTCCACCGCGGAAGAGGGTGAGCATCAGTAGGTTGTCATTCCACGACGAGTGGATAGTCCACTTGTTGTGAGGTGTCAGCAGGTTTAGTGCCAGCGTCTTGTCGGTGATATGCATACGCTCCTTGAGGTTGTTGATCTCCTTCTTTGCCAATGGCGGTTTGTAGCATACAAGGTTCTCACCGAAGGCCGTCATCCAGGGATGATCGAGATAGAAGCTCTGCCTTCCCGTCAGCGTACGCCAGGGGATGAGATAATGGATATTCGTATAGTTAGCGGTATACTCTGTATTCTTGTTGTTGATACCTGACCATATCGGGGTCGCCATACTCAGACGAGGCTGGACGACGAGATCCTGATAAGTATAATGAGTGTCGCCATAGTCGCGGATCAACGGATCAGCCAGCTCCTGACCCGTCTGCTTCTCCAACGATTTCCATGCACGCCTTGAGGCGGCGCCGTTGCTCGTGGGATCAAGGGTTAGGACGGCATCGACCGCCTGCTTGACATCACTGATATCGACGAGACCATCCGAGACACCTTTGTCATGACAGACACCATTCATCTGCTCGAGTTCGTCATATTCAGGCTTCGACTTCCATGCGATGCCCTTACCGCCCATGCCCTTGTCGCGGATGTTCGGACCGAGACTGCAGAATGTCTTGCAGATATTTGGATAGTCGCGCTCGATGACTAACAGCTGACCCATATTCTGTCCGGGCACAGGCATCTCACCGGTGTCTCTCCAGTCGTGGACATAGAGTGGCTCACTGATCTCACCGGCACTATCGTGGGCGATAGGCTGATACATCAGGTCCTTCTCCTTGCCGAGGTGACCGACACAGAGCTCGGAGAACTTCTTAGACAACGACCGGAAGATATCCCAGTCGGTACGGCTCTCCCACACAGGGTCGACGGCTTTGGAGAACGGATGAAGGAAGGGGTGCATATCCGTAGAGGAGATATCCTCTTTCTCATACCACGTGGCAGCAGGTAGGACGATATCCGAATAGATTGACGACTGTGTCATGCGGTAGTCGACGTTCACACAGAGGTCGAGCTTACCCGTCGTGCCTTTCTCATGCCATTTCTCATATTTAGGCAACGGCATACCACAAGCCTCGAGGTCCTCGCCGAGCAGATTATTCTGTCCACCAAGGAGATACTTGATGAAATATTCCATACCCTTGGCTGAGCAGCCGACAAGGTTAGCACGCCAGATAAACATATTCTTCGGACTGTTGTCATCGCCGTCGAGATCCTCACTGGCGAGATGGAGTTTGTCGTCATGGAGCTGCTTGCAAACATAGTCCTTCACATCCTCACCGGAATTGTCAGCATCCTTGCAGAGCTGAAGCGGGGAGTGGTCGAACTGAGGCTCCACAGGCAGCCAGCCCATGCGCTGACTCTTGATATTACAGTCGAGAAGGGTCAGGCCTTTCCATTTATCTTTGTCAGCCGTCGGTGAGAGCTGCTCGTCAACAGTTACCTTCTCATAGCGCCACTGGTCGGAATGCATGTAAATATAAGAGACGGCATTCATCTGACGGCTCGGACGATACCAGTCGAGACCAAAAGCCACCTGGCCCCAGCCGGCCTGCGGACGAACTTTCTCCTGACCGACATAATGGCTCCAGCCACCGCCGTTGACACCTAGCGTGCCGCAGAGCATCAGCATGTTGATTGCTGAGCGGTAGGTCATGTCGGTATTGTACCACTGGTTGACACCGGCTCCGATGATGATCATGCTCTTGCCCTTCGTCTTCGCTGCAGTATCGGCAAAGGCGCGCGCGGTACGGATAACATCCTCTGCGGGCACACCCGTAATTTCTTCCTGCCAGTGCGGCGTATACGGCTTGTCATCGTCATAGCTCTGTGTGCAATTCTCA
>CALJCU010000098.1 GCA_938023885.1 uncultured Prevotella sp.
ACGTCCTCACCGGCCACATTGTTCCAGTGATCGTCATAGACGGGTCTGTTGTTCTCGTCGATCTTTACCGTGCTCTGCCTCCAGTCTTTGTTGATGCTGTGCGAGAACGTAGCGTTGAGATCCCAACGGAAGAACGGGCATGGTTCCCAGGCGCCCTCGAGCTCGATACCCTCGCGGTAAGAACTCTTGCCGTTGTTGTTGGCAATCATCTCGCCGATATCGTTGAGCGCGCCCGTAAGCACATACTGGTGGTTGTAATACATATAATAGAGGTTGGCATCGGCTGTGAACTTCGGGCTCTCGTAACGGTAGCCGAGCTCCCAGTCCTGTAGCTTCTCAGCTTTCAGATGCTGAATCTTGTTGTCCTGATAGTCGTTGCGCGTTGGCTCCTTGTGGCTGATGGCATAGCTGACATACGCACAGTTGTGGGCATCGAACTGATAGTTGAAGCCGAACTTCGGGTTGAAGAAGTCGAAGTCGTCGTGAGCCCAATAGCCTTTCGTGCGGTCCTCATTGATAAAATAATCGCGGGGATCCTGTAGACGGTAGCCCACATGACGGTACTGCAGGTCGATATAGCCATTGAGGCGGGGGAGGAAAGTCCATGACTCCTTGGCGTAGATGTTAAAGTCCGACTTCCATGCGCGGTTGCGGTAATATTCGTAGCCGGGATGGAACTCCCTGACCTTATCTTTCGTCCACAGCACCTGGCCCCAGTGGTCACCGGTGTATTTGTTCCATCCGCCGCCGAGTGTGGCCTTGTAGTTCGACTTGTTGTCGTAGTTGATACTTGCCACCGCGCCGTAGAGGTCATTTTCCATGATCTTCTTACGTGTCAGGTCACTCTTGTGCTTCGTGTCGGAGAGACCGTAGTCTTTGTAGTCCTTTATCTTATACTCGTTATAATAACCGTAGCCGTGGGTGTAGTGGAGCGTGACATTCGTACTCCAGTACTGTCCGTAGAGCTGGTTCCAGATAGCCTGATAGTTCTGCTGCCAGTAGTTATCCGTCTGGTCTGGATAATAATCCTTGTTGCCATTGGCGTTGGTGTATTCGCCACAGGAGTTATAACGGCGTCCGTAGAGGCTCTGCTCATATTTGGATGTGTAGTTCCAGGCATGATATGTGTTCTCCACACTGTTCCAGGTGAGTAACTTCACCATGGTGTTGTCGGAGAAGTAGCCACCCTGGAGGAAGTAAGAGTTGAGCTTTGTCCAGGCCCGGTCAACATAACCTTTACTGCCGATGTCCGACAGGCGTCCCTGTAGTCCCCAGTGGTCGTGGAGCAGACCCGTGCCGAAGCGCACGGTCTCCCTGTGGCTGTAGTAAGAGCCGCCGCTGAGGTCGAGGCCGAAGAACGGCTGTGTGCCGATGTTCTCTGTCTGCATGTTGATGGAGGCACCGAAGGCACCTGCGCCGTTGGTCGATGTTCCGGCACCGCGTTGTATCTGCATGCTCTGCACGGAGGAGGCGAGGTCGCCCATGTCGACGAAATAGAGCTGTGAGCTCTCAGCGTCGTTCACCGGCACGCCGTTGGCAGTGACATTGATACGGGAAGGATCGACGCCACGCACACGGATAGATGTGTAGCCGATGCCGTTTCCTGCATCGGAAGTTGTGGTGACGGATGGTGTCAGAGAGAGGATATGAGGAATATCCTGCCCGAAGTTGACTTGTTTGATCTGTTGCTGGTTGAGCGTCTTGAAAGCCACGGGAGTAGTTTTCGTGGCTCTTGTGGATGTCACCTGCACGTCCTGAAGCGTGTAGGTGTTGAGCGTGTCGAGTTTCTCAGGCTTGCCTGCAATCGCTGCAACGGCCGAGAAAGACAGGCTCATAATGAAAGCGAATCGTTTCATTGATACCTTTGTTTTAAATAAATAACTAAAGGGATTATCCTGTACCTACGCCGGCATTATCCGGATCAGGTTATGGGTCTAATCTCAGCCACGGCAATGACCGCAGCACCCCTTAGAAAGCAATTCTTGCTTTCCGGGTGCAAAGGTATAGAGAAAAGTTGAAAGAACGTAATTATTATTTAATTGTTTTTCGACCTGTACGGGTGAATTTTTGTTTTTTTGTTCGGTAACCTTAGGCCCCCTTCGGGGACTTTTACCATCATCCCTGGGACACTATTGCCTAACCGTACGGGCGAATTATTTTCTAACACCATGAAGGAATAAAAAAACTTAAAAGGATCAATTAGTTTATTTCTTTCATGACGGAAATATTAATTTTGTGGTTATAAATAATAAGAAACAATATTAATAACTAATTAATGTATAGGAACTAAAAGTAAATTATGAAAGAAGTACTATTAACGTTAGCCTTCACAGCGATCGGTCTTACAGCCATGGCTCAGACCTCCGACAATGTGGCTTACAAAGATGGCACGGTGCGGATCACGATGATCGACGATGGCGCCGCGCGACTTGAGTATTCGCCTGACGGCAAATTTGTGGACAACTATTCGCAGGTTGCCGTCATCAGGGAGTATGCGCCGGTGAACTACAAAGTGACGGACAGTGCCAGGAAAGTGAGCATCCGCACGGATGCCATGACCATCACCTATCTTAAAGGTCAGGGGCCTTTCTCAGCTTCCAATCTTTCCATTGAATCTGCCAAGAAAAAAGGCGCTTTTACCTTCTCCTGGAAACCTGGAATGAAAGATGATGGTAACCTGAAGGGCACCTATCGCACACTTGACGGCTACGATGGCAATATGAAAGGCGACAAGCCCATGCCCATCGAGGACGGTCTGCTGTCTAAAAGTGGATGGACATTCATAGAC
>CALJCU010000099.1 GCA_938023885.1 uncultured Prevotella sp.
GAAAGAAAAAGAAGCGTCTTGATTTTCATATTTTGTCTTATATATGTTTTGTTTTACTTGGTCCACAAAGCTATTTGCAAAATTAGAACAAGATTGATTGATAATAAGACAATATCTGTTCAAAACGGGGAAATATTTGTTCAAGTGATGAGATTTTTTAGTTCTTGAATAGATATTCTTGTTATGTGGGATAAATCGTTATTAACTTAGTATCTCCCTTTTTAATAACAAAGTTGTGAGACTCTACAATAAAAGTATTATATTTTTTGGCGAATCTCTTAAAAAAGTAATAACTTTGCGTACGAAAACCATTTAATATGCGGCATATACACATCGATATATTGACAGTTTTTTGTTCTCAGTTGTTACTGTATGCTTTGGCAGGATGTGGGAATCCGTCACCTTACGGCACACAGTTGATGGAAAGCTGTTATCCTTATGCTTTGTGGCATCAAGGCAAATATTACTGTCTGATGCAGGATAGTTCAACAGATATCATCAGTTTGACGGTTGTTGACAACTTGTCTGACTGGCCAGCGGCTAAGCGGGATACAATTTTCAAGACTGCGGAGAGCGGCTTGCACCGTATTTATTCGCCGGAGATACACATCATCAAAGGAAAGTGGTATGTTTATTTTGAGGCTGACGACGGTGAGGATACTGACACCCACCAGCTCTATGTCTTGGAAGCCCAAGGTCATGATCCTACTTCTTGTGCTTACACGCTTCATGGACCTATCATTACAGACCGTGCGTGGAACTTCGGGCTTCATCCGTCAACCATTGTTGTTAATGGTACTCAATATCTGCTGTGGTCGGGCTGGCCTCATCGCCGTATAGAGGACGAGACTCAGTGTATCTACATTGCGCGTATGAAAAATCCATGGACACTTAGCTCCGGTCGCGTTTTAATATCTCGTCCCACTTATGAATGGGAAAGACAGTGGATCAATCCCGACGGCTCTCGTTCTGCTTATCCTATTTATGTGAATGAAAATCCGGAGCCGATTTTTTCTGAAGATGGAAGCAAGGTTCTTGTCTTTTATGCGGCGAGTGGCTGCTGGACTGCCTACAGTTGCGTGGGCCTTGTCTATGCGTCAAGTTCTTCTGACCTGACTGACCCCAAGGTGTGGCATAAACGGAAGGAGCCTTTTATTCCTGCTTCTCCTGAGGATAGCATCTGCGGTATTGAAGACTTGTGTGTAGTGCAGAGACCTGATAAAGAAACTGTCACGCTGCTCTACGATGCCAAGCAGAAGAGCAATGTCTTTATACGGGACATATGGATGAAGACATCGAAGTATGATAAAAATGGTTTTCCTTTGCCATGATAACCTTATAACAGTGTGTCATTCCTTAGTACAAGCGGCGGAAGATATGTAGTCTTTTGGCAATACTCCAAACTGATTCTTGAAGCATTTTGCAAAATAACTGGCATTGGTGAAGCCGCATTCCAGCATAGCCTCTCCAATGCGCTTGCCGCTCTTGAGGAGAGATGCCGCATAGTTGAGCCGGTAGTGCTTGACATAGTCAACAGGTGTCATATCTGTGAGCTGCTTCAGCTTCCGATAGAAACTGCTGCGACTTAGGTTCAGGTGGGCGGCAAGTTCATTAATAGAAAATTCTTCCTCGGCGATGTGCTGTCGAAGATAGTCCTGCATAGATTTTATGAAGAGGTTGTCTTCTTCTGTCATTCCTAGTTCATCGTTTCCTTTAGAGGGCTGGCTGAGGCTTGTGTCTACTTTAAGCATATGCTTATAGAAAAGCTGACGGGAAGAGAGAAGATTCATTATCTGAAGATGCAACTGCTTGATGGAGAAAGGCTTTTCAAGGTAGACATCCGCTCCGGCCTCCATGCCCTCTTCCTTAGCAATAATGCTAGTCTTTGCTGTCAGCAGAATAACTGGTATATGCGAATAGTTGATATTATGTTTGACAAGGTTGCACAGTTTCACACCATCCATAACCGGCATCATTACGTCACTGACGATGATGTCGACATTGCTCTTTTTCAATACCTCGAGCGCAACTGCTCCGTTGCTGGCTTTTAGAATATGGTAGTGGCTTTTGAGGAGAGAGACCATCATGTTGAGAAGTTCTTCATTGTCCTCTACGATCAGGAGCGTGAAGCGTTCCGTCTTTTCTTTATCTGCATCAGACAGTATACTCTCTCCCATTTCTTCCTTAGCACTTTGCCCATATCCTCTATTAGTGACGGTCCGGCCTTCTAACTGAGTATCGGGCAGGCTAAGACAGAATTTAGCACCTCCCATGGACGAGTCTTCTACCCACAGCGAACCTCCGTTGGCTTCAGCGAGTTGCCGGGCAAATGCAAGTCCTAGCCCTGTTCCCATGACTTGTGCCACATGATCATTGCCAATCTGATAATAAGGATCAAAGATACGCTCCCGCTCTTCCGGCTTAACACCCGGGCCATCATCAGAAACACTGATGCGTATCTTTCCGCCAGGCTGCTTAGCCAAAGATAGGATAATATTTTTATGGGCATACTTCTGCGCATTGCCCATGAGGTTCATCATTATCTTACGCAGCATATCCGGGTCCACGGCTGCTACGATGTCTTTGTCGGACAGGTCGAGACGCAGGTTGATGCCTCTGAGGTCATTATAATCCTTAAAATTTTCATATATCCCCTGTAGAAGCGAAGTAATGGATACATTCTCCTTTTTAGCCTCCAGGCCTTTGCTCTCAGCTTTTTGGAAGTCTAAGAGATGGTTTGCAAGATCAAGGAGATATCGCATATTCTTATGCATCACCGCAATATAATGGAGCCGTTCTTCCTTGGGCGGATCTTTCTCTAATTGCTCCAACGGCAGGCTTATCAAACTCAGCGGGGTACGGATTTCGTGTACGAGATTGACGAAGAACCGGACTTTTGATTGGAATGCCTTGCGGTCACGCTCTGTATTGTTGGCCCGGATGCGTTCCTCATATTTGCGGGTCAGACGTTTTTTTGTTTGTTTATAGCCGATATAAATAGCAAGAATTGCTAATAAGAAATAGATAGTATAGGCCCACCACGTGCGGTACCAAGGTGGCAGTATAGTTATAAAAATACTGCTTATCTTGTCTTGTCCAACCTTGCGAAGCATAAACTCATAACTGCCAGGCGGCATGTGATTGTAGGTCACTTCGCTGTTTCCGCCTCCTCTGACCCATTGTCTGTCATATCCTTTCATGCAGTATTCATAGCGTTCTTGGTTATTGCCGTCATAGTAGGGAGAGGAAAAATGAAGCGTGAAACTGTTATTAGCATATGGCAGCTCCACTTCCCGCTTTATATAGAGCGGGGCATGCAAAGAAAGTTTGTCCAGTTCGCTCTTACTGTTTCTGGCGTATGGTAGGGTGATCGAAGTGATATATATAGGACGATCTGTCACGGCTTTTACGACTTGAGGTGCAGAAAAAACTACTATGCCGCCATATGTGCCAAGAATGATTTTGTCGTCTGACGTACAGTATGCGGCACGGGTCATATAAGTACTGTTCCAGTCCGGAATGACATTTGTGTATAGTTTCTGCCTCTTTGTTTTTGGTTGGTAACAGGTAAGACCGCTTTCTGTGCCTATCCACAAGTTACCTTCTTTATCACAACAGATGAAGTCTACATGAGAGCCATGAATGTCAATAGACTCAAAGTCGTTTGTTTCTGGACGGTAACGGCATAAGCCGTTGTCTGTGGCAACCCATACATTCCTGTTCTTGTCACAGATGACTTGGTTTATGGTGTTGCTCGGCAATGAGTGGGGATTTTTTGTGTCGGCGAGGAAGAAATTTATGCTTCTGTCCCTCGTATTGAACTGCATGAGGCCGCTGCCGGAGGTCGCTCCCCAGATATATCCCCGCTTGTCTTCAGCAAGGCTGGCAAACGGAGTCATAAAGTTTATTTCACGAAAAATATAAAATGTCTTGCTTTTGCTGTCAAATCCGGTGAAGCCCCAGTTAGTTCCTACATAGAGTCTGCCTTGCTTGGAAAGAAGCAATGAGGTAACGTTGTTGTCAGGTAGCGTATGTGGAATGTCGGGGTTGTTCTGAAACGAGTGTATTCCTTTCGGTGTGAGAATTTTCAATCCGGACTTGAATGTTCCGGCAAGAATGTCGCCGCCATGTCGTAGAAGTGTTTGCACGCCATCGTTAATTCCCGGGAACTTCGACCAGTCAGACGAGCCCTTCGATTTGTGATATAGGCCGTTGTCTGTGCCCATCCAGAGCGTGCCGTCAGGCATCTCCAGGAAAGCATGCGGTGTGTTCTCGCTCATCGCATCCCCGCCCGGTATAGTTTTCAGTGAAAACAGAGAGGTGCGCTTGGGAAGATATCTCACGCCGTTAGTTTCTGTCGTTACCCACAATGTATGGCTATCATCTAAATAAATCTCATTGACAGGAATTCCCGATTTACTATTGACTACATTTGTTAATGGGAAAGGATCCAGTGACCTTGAGTTAGGCTTATAGATAAAAATGCCACGATCGGTGCCGAGAAGCAGAGAATTGCCGTATCCTAG
>CALJCU010000100.1 GCA_938023885.1 uncultured Prevotella sp.
GTTTACGAGTGCAAAGTTAGTTGTTTTTTCTAAATGTTCAACTATTCTTTAAGAAAAACAATCAGTTTTATAGTTATTTTACAATTGGTGTTAATTAGAAAGGTAATGTTAATTAAAAAGGCAGGACGCCCACTGGTATCCTGCCTTTGTTAAAATATAAAATTGATAGGTCGGTTACTTTCTCAAGTAACCATCCACTTCGGCAGCTGCTTTTCTGCCGCTAGCCAATGCGCATACCACAAGGCTTGCACCATTGGCAGCATCTCCTGCTACAAAGACATTTGCCGGGTATTCAGTTTGTTGCGGTCTCAGGAATCCCATGGCGAGGAGCACCATGTCTGCCTTGATGGTCTCCGGGTCTTTGGCGGGTTTCATGATAGGCCGTCCTCCGTTGGGATTAGGTTCCCACGTTATTTCCTGTACTTTTACCCCCGTGAGTTTACCATTCTTTCCGAGGAACTCGAGAGAGTTGATGTTCCACCGGCGGATACAGCCTTCTTCGTGCGCGAAGGTTGTCTTCAGTGTGCGAGGCCAATCAGGCCATGGATTCTTCGGATCGTCGGGACCGTCTACAGGCTTAGGCATGATCTCAATCTGCGTCACACTTTTCGATCCCTGGCGATGGGCAGTGCCGATGCAGTCGGATCCTGTGTCACCACCTCCGATGACCAGAACGTCTTTACCTTTGGCGTTGACGAGCTGGTCTTTGGGGAAGTCTTCTCCCATCAGCACTCTGTTCTGCTGGGAAAGCATTTCGAGGGCAAAGTAGACACCTTTAAGGTCACGGCCAGGAATCTTCAGGTCACGTGCCTGTGGAGTTCCTGTGCAGACTACGACGGCATCGTATTCCTTAGACAACTGCTCGATGGTTGTTTTCTTTGTCTTCTCAAGCGTGTTGTCGTTCTGGATGCGGGTGGGCTCTGTCGGGTTGACAGGCACAAGCATTACACCGAACTCAAACTTGATGCTTTCCTGCCTAAGAATGTTGATCCTGCGGTCGATGATGGCCTTGTTCAGCTTGAAGTTAGGAATACCGAACCGCAGCAGACCACCGGCATCCTCACGGGCGTCATACACTGTCACGTTATAACCTTTCTGGTTGAGTTGTGTGGCAACGCTGAGTCCTGAGGGTCCTGCGCCAACAACAGCAACCTTCTTTCCATTGCGCGTGGGAATGTGTGGATGCACGAAGTCCTCGTTGTAAGCATATTCGATGATGGCAGCCTCGTTCTCACGGTTGGTCGTTGGCTCGTGCTCCATCAAATTGAGCACGCAGGCCTTCTCACAGAGTCCCGGGCATACACGTCCTGTGAACTCGGGAAAGTCGTTTGTCTCACTAAGGAGCTCGTAGGCGAGCTTCCAGTCGCCTTTGTAGAGAGCATCGTTCCACTCTGGCGTCTTATTGTGCAGCGGACAAGCCCAGTGACAGAAGGGTACGCCGCAGTCCATGCAGCGGCTTGCCTGCAGTTGCCTGTCACGTGAGTTGAGCGTCTGCTCCACCTCACCGAAATCATGTATTCTATCGTGTATCGGACGGTAGCCGGCTTCTTTCCGCTCTACCTCCAAAAAACCTTTTGGATTACCCATATCTTAATGTTTAATTATTAATGTTGAGTATTGAATGTGTCGCGTTAGCGGTGAAAATTTGTTATAATTATCAGTTGTCAATCATTCACTGCTCCGCGGCTCATTCATCATTAATCAATTCACATTTCACATTATTAATATTAATAGTCTCTCTGAATGTCGGATATCTTCTGCTGGAGTTTCCTCACTTGCTCTTCCTGCAGCACACGCTTGTATTCGATAGGTACAATCTGGATGAAGTCTTCCACGTAGCGGTTCCAGTCGTCAAGCATCGTGCGGGCGAGCTTAGAGCCTGTGTAGAGATAGTGCTGGCGTATGAGTTCATGGAGCTCCTTGCGATAGGTTGTATCCTCCACGAGATTGATCTCCACCATTCCCATGTTACAGTAGTAGTCGAAGTTGTGGTCCTTGTCCCAGACATAAGCCACACCGCCAGACATACCGGCGGCGAAGTTGCGGCCTGTCTTTCCGAGGACAACGATGCGTCCGCCAGTCATATACTCGCAGCAGTGGTCACCGGCACCTTCAACAACGGCGATGGCACCGGAGTTTCTCACAGCGAAGCGTTCGCCGACCTTACCGTTGACATACAACTCTCCGGTCGTAGCACCATAGAGACCCGTGTTACCGGCTATGGTGTTGTCTTCAGCGTTGAAGTTGGACCGGATCGGCGGCAGAATACTGATACGGCCGCCGGAGAGACCCTTGGCGAAATAGTCGTTCGTCTCACCTTCGAGCCTGAAGTTGACTCCATGAACGAGGAACGCGCCGAAGCTCTGACCTGCAGATCCCTTGAAGCGTATGTTGATGGTATCCTCCGGAAGACCTTCTTCACCATATTTCTCAGCGATGATGCCCGAGAGCATAGCGCCCACGGCACGGTTCGTGTTGTGGATGGCAAAGTCGAGGTTCACCTCTTCCTTGTCCTGGATTGACCTCTGTGCGCCGGCAATGATCTGCTGGTCGAGAAGGTTATGGAGCTCGTGGTCCTGTGTCTTCGTGCAGTAGAGGCTCACGTCGCCGGTCTCTTTCTCCTCCAGGCGAGAGAAGTCGAGACTGTCCCATTTAGCCTGGACCTTAGGCGGAACGGGAGCCCAAATCTTGGAAGTATCGCGCTGGGTGATCAGTTCGGTGTGACCGACGATATCGTTGAGACTTGTGAAGCCCGTCTCTGCGAGATACTCGCGGACGTGCTGTGCCAGGAATGTGAAGTAGTTGATGACATAGTGGTAGTCACCGCGGAAATGTTTGCGCAGGCGCTCATCCTGTGTTGCTACACCCATAGGACAGGTGTTGGACGAGCATTTACGCATCATGACACAGCCGAGGGTAATCAACGGGGCTGTACCGAAGCCGAACTCCTCAGCACCGAGCAAAGCCATGATGATGATGTCGCGTGCCGACTTCATCTGACCGTCTACCTGGAGGCGGGTCAGCGAGCGCAGGCCATTCTTGACAAGTGTCTGCTGGGTCTCGGCGATACCGATTTCTGGTGGGATACCGGCGAAGCGCATGGATGATGCGGGGCTTGCACCTGTACCGCCCTCTGCACCGGAGACGACCACGAGGTCGGCCTTGGCTTTGACGACACCGGCGGCGATGGTGCCTACGCCACTCTCTGCCACGAGCTTCACGCTGATGGCAGCCTTTGGATTGACGTTCTTCAAGTCGAAGATGAGCTGTTTCAGATCCTCGATAGAGTAGATGTCGTGATGAGGCGGGGGAGAAATAAGGGAGATTCCGGGAATAGAGTTGCGTGTCCTGGCGATAATCTGGTTGACCTTGAATCCGGGGAGTTGGCCGCCCTCACCAGGCTTTGCACCCTGAGCAACCTTGATCTGAATCTCCTCAGCATTGACAAGATATTCTGTTGTTACACCGAAACGGCCGGAGGCCACTTGTTTGGTCTTTGATGAGAGACTGATGCCGTCCGCTGTCTTGTGGTAGCGCTCATTGTCCTCACCGCCCTCACCGGTATTGGAACGCGAGCCGAGCTTGTTCATGGCCAGACAGAGCGCCTCATGAGCTTCGGCAGACAGAGCACCGAATGACATGGCGCCGGTAACAAAGTGCTTGACAATCTTCTCCACGGGTTCAACCTTGTCGATATCTATCGGGTTGCGCTTCCAGTCGAGGAAGTCACGCAGGAACAGAGGCTCCGGTTTATTGTCAACGAGATTCTCAAACTTCTTGAACAACTCATAGTTGCCGGTACGCGTTGCGAGCTGTAATGTGGCAATGGTCTCGGGATTCCAGGCGTGCTTGATGCCATCCTCGCGCCAATGAAACTGTCCGAGGTTAGGCAGCGGACGCTCGATGTCCATCTGTTCCTCCTTGATAGCCTTGTCGTGATAAGCCTTTGCATCACGGACGATGGTGTCAAGACCAATACCGCCGACAGTACTCGTCTCAGTACCGAAGTAAGTGCGGAGCAGACCTTCCGAAAGACCAATGGACTCGAAGATCTGAGCGCCACGGTAAGAGCGGATAGTAGAGACACCCATCTTTGCCATGATCTTCAGAAGGCCTTTCTTCACGGCATTAATGTAGTTGGCCTCAGCAGTAGCATAGTTTTCCTGGATCTTGCCTTTCTTAACGAGGTCGTCAAGGATAGCATAAACCATATATGGGCACAGTGCGGAAGCACCGTAGCCTAAGAGTAAGGCAGCGTGCATCACCTCACGGATCTCACCGCTTTCCACAATCAAAGCGGTCTGTACACGCTTGCCAGTATCGATGAGATAGTGGTGTACGGCACTGACAGCGAGGAGAGAAGGCATGGCAACGTGATCTTTGTCTACATCGCGGTCGGAGAGAATGATATAGTTGTAACCTTCATCCACACTCTGCTCTGCGTCGTGGCAGAGTTTGTCGAGTGCCTCACGTAGCGCTTCACCCGGATGTTCGGAGCCTTCCGGTGACGGTGTGAATGTGATGCTGAGCTTGCGTGTGTTGAAGCCTTTATAGCGAATGTTCTGAAGAATATCCAGCTGACTGTTGGTTAAGATAGGATGTGGGAGGCGCACCATCTTGCAGTTGGTCTCATTGGGGTTAAGAATACCCGTACCCACACGACCGATATACTCTGCGAGACTCATGACGAGCTGCTCACGGATAGAGTCGATAGCCGGGTTGGTGACTTGTGCGAACTGTTGACGGAAATAGTTGAAGAAGATCTGTGGCTGGTCAGACAGAACGGCAAGCGGTGTGTCATTACCCATGGAAGCCGTGGGCTCTTGGCCTTTGATAGCCATTGGGATAAGTGTATCCGACACATCTTCCTCACCGAATCCAAACTCCACCTCTTTGGCCCTGAGGTTCTCAACAGCATTGCTCACCTTACGGCCTGTATGAATCTTCTCGAGCTGAATACGGTTGGTGTTCAGCCACTGGCGGTACGGATGTTCGTGAGCCAGACGGTCCTTAATCTCACCGTCATAGTAGATCTTGCCTTCCTGAGTATCGATAAGGAGAATCTTACCCGGCTGCAGACGTCCCTTCTCAGCGATGACTGTCGGGTCGAAGTCCATGACGCCGACCTCAGAGGCAACAACAATGGTTCCATTCTTCGTAATAGTATACCTGGCAGGACGCAGACCGTTACGGTCAAGCATGCCGCCGGCATAGCGGCCGTCGGAGAACAGCAGGGCAGCAGGACCGTCCCACGGTTCCATCAGAATGGAGTGATACTCGTAGAAAGCCTTGATATCCTCAGAGATGGGGTTCTTATCGTTGAAGCTCTCGGGCACCATGATGCTCAGCGCCTTCGGCAGCGGCATGCCGTTCATGACGAAGAACTCGAAGACGTTGTCGAGACTTGCCGAGTCACTCATGTTGGGCTGGATGATAGGTGAAATCTCGTGGATGTCACCCAACGTATCAGAGGACAGCACAGCTTCACGCGCTTTCATCCAGGAGCGGTTGCCACGGATGGTATTGATCTCACCGTTGTGTGCCAACAGACGGAAAGGCTGAGCCAGTGACCATGTCGGGAACGTATTTGTTGAGAAACGGCTGTGCACAAGGGCCAGGCCGCTTGTGAGGTAGCTGTTGGTCAAGTCAGGGTAATACTGACGGAGCTGAAGGCTCGACAGCATACCTTTATATACGATGTTCTTGCTGGAGAGTGAGCAAATGTAGAAGTCCTTGTCATGGACGCGGCGCTCTATTTTCTTTCGGATGATATAGAGCATACGCTCAAAGACTGGCACGTTGTCATCGGACACACCCGTGACGAAAACCTGTTTGATGGCAGGCTCCGACTCCGCAGCAGCCTCGCCGAGGCAGTCCGGGTTGGTGGGAACAGTGCGCAGGTGCATGAGCTGTAAACCCTCGTGCTCTATCTCCTCAATCATGATGGAGAGAATCTCCTGCTGGCGTTTCTCGTCCTTAGGTAAGAATATGAGTCCGGTGCCATATTTTCCCTTTTCTGGTACGGGGATGCCTTGAAGAAGAATAAACTCATGGGGAATCTGAAGCAGGATACCTGCTCCGTCACCTGTCTTGCCGTCAGCACCTTCTGCGCCACGGTGACGTAAGTTCTCAAGAACTTTCAGGGCATCGTCAACAAGCTGATGACTCTTTCCGCCATGGATGTTCACTACCATTCCTACGCCACAAGCGTCATGCTCGTAGGAACTGTTGTACAGTCCATTTGTTTGCATTTGCTAATGTTTTTGTAATTTACCTGTCAATTCATTTGCAAAATTAAGCAATTTAATGCTAAAAAGAAAGTAAAACCGCAGTTTTATTTATTCTTCGGTTGTCTTTTAACAGTTTTGTGATAATTTGAAAGCATTATGAGGCTTATAGAGCCATAAGACAATGATAAAAGTGGGGAATAGTCAACAGATTGTCGTTTTGCGGATAAATATGCAGCAAAACGTCAGAATACTTTCCCGGAAACAATGTTAAGGAAAGTCTTAAAGAGGATGGAAGCGTCCATCCACAAAGAATGGTGATGGAGGTAGAAAAGGTCAAGGTCCAGGCGGCGCAGCATCTTCTCCATCGTGTCGGCGTAGCCATTATATAAGGTGGCATAGCTCGTTACCCCTGGGCGGAGCGCATAGAGCTGCTCGTATCTCGGGTCGTACTGCATGATCCGGTCAATATAATATTTGCGCTCCGGGCGGGGACCGGTGAACGCCATGTCACCCTTGACGACATTCAACAACTGGGGCAGTTCGTCAAGGTGGTGCTTTCGCAGTAGGGCACCGATATGCGTCAGCCTCGGATCGTTGGGCATCTCAACAAGTTTGGGTATGCCACCGTCTTCCGCATCTTTCTTCATGGTGCGGAACTTGTAGATCATGAACGGCTTGCCGTGACGGCCTATGCGTTCCTGGCTGTAGATGACGGGCAGTCCGTCTTCGCGTTTGATAGCGATGGCACAGAAAGCCATGAGCGGTGAGAAGATCACAAGACAGACAACAGCCAATACGAAGTCTATACCTCTTTTCATTTTGTGATGTGTTGAGCCTCGCTTACCAAGACGTTCTTTTGGCTGGATACCAGATTAGCAACGAGATTAAAGATGAAATACATCGCCACATCAATACAGAGTATTGTGGTAGAGGAGATTATTCCTAACAAAGCAATATTAGCTGCAATGATCAACAATTGAAAGGCTACAATCATAATTAAGGCCTGATGCTGGGTGAGTCCGCAAGACATAAGTTTGTGGTGGATATGATTCTTGTCAGGCTGAAACGGTGAACGCCCATGAATGAGTCGGAAGAAGAATACACGCACCACATCAAAGCAGGGCACGGCAAGCAGAGACCACGCCCACACGATTCTGCTGGGGTCGTAGGCTACGCGTGGCGTATCCATACACAGTTTCACTGCGAGGAATCCGAGAATGAAACCCAGACTCAGACTTCCTGAGTCGCCCATAAAGATTTTCTTATGTTTCTCTATGCTGCCAAAGACGTTATAGTAGAGATAGGGAATAAGAACGCCTACCAATGCTGTAATCATAATGCAATAATAGAAAAGAGTCTCTTCATAAAAACAGAAGAAAAAGCCTATTAAGGCAATGATAGACATGGA
>CALJCU010000101.1 GCA_938023885.1 uncultured Prevotella sp.
GTTGGACAACTGTAGTAATAGACTGACCAGTCGCCCTGATGTAATCAAGCAGGAGGTACAAACAAGCATCTCTACCCGTCTGACGGGGTTCGGACGGCAGCTGTTTAGAAAGCGATGTTAAGCCCAGCCTCCACCGCAGTGTAAGTTTTCCTGATAGGGACGATAGGATCTGTGTCATAGATGAGGCGGTAGGCACCATTGATGCCAATTTTCGGTGTTATGTTATATTTCAGGTCTACAGCGCCTCCGAAGCGTGCCGCCTTGAAGTAGCTGTCAGGTTTAGCCTGATGGATGGCTGTGGTTGTCAGCTCCCAATGGTCACCCAAATGATGCTTACAACTGACAGACAGATGAGTCTTTATACTACGGCTGTAAGCGTGAAGCTGAGCCGGGGCGGGAGAGGGGTCTTCCCACTTCTCAAACTCGTAAAATAGTCCGACGGCGGCAAACATGAGAAACTTCTCTTTGTTTACCAGCCTGTGGCGTGACTGTAATCCCATGGAAATCTTGTACTCCATGCCACGGCTCTCGGCCCACTGTGACTCTGCATAAGGATAAATCTCAAAGGCATGACTTAGTAAATAGCGGTATTCAGCGTGTACGTAGCCGCCGCTTACCGTAACCTTCTTGCCATAGGTAGAGAACTCCAGTTTGTTGATCAAGTTAACGACACGCCTGTGCTTGATCAGCAGGTTGAGATTGGCTGTATTCTTGAGTGTGAGCACGTTTTCCTTTTCTGTCTTGAAGTCTAATACCGGTTGCAGTGATCCCTGTATGGTTTTCGTACTGTCTATATTCATCGTCATATTCTCCGAAAAGAGCATCTGTGAATAGGTGGGAAGATGAAATAAAAATGCCGATAATAGGACGAAAAGTAATTTCTTTTTCATGGGTTTTCGTCTTCTTGGAAAATATACTCTTAACCTTTACGGACAGGCACTCTCACCTGTCCGTAAAGACATAATAATAAGGAGAACCGGCAAACTTGTCTGTTCTCCTACCTGAACATGATTATCACACGCTGTTATTTGTCAATGATTTGAACTCCTTTGTTCAATTTATCAATCTGGGTCTGGAGCTTGACCATCTTCTTTTCCATCTTACTCATTTTCTTCTGGCTCTTGGCAAGTTTCTTATTGACGGATTTTGTCTCCTCAAGTTTCTTCACCGTATCCTTTGCCTGCCTTACAGTGGTTGAAGGATCGGATGTTGTGAAATCTGTCGTGGCAGAATTTGCATCGGCGTTGACACTGGCAGCCTTGTCGCTGAGGGCATTGTAGGTAGCTTTCTCTTTCTCGTAGTCAAGCTGAAGCTTATTCAACTTTGCTGTTAAATCGAGCACCTTCTGCTGCTCCTTCAGATTGTTGACCGTGGCAGCGTTCTGGGAAAAGCCAGTGATAACTGACATTGCCATTATTCCCATCAATAATAATCTTTTCATATTTTAAACCTATTTAGAATTGCCCTGCAAATATACATATTTATTTTGAATAAACAAACATTTATCCTTGTTTTTTAAACTATCTCACTAAAATAATCAGGGGAAATAGTCAGGGAGGTCAAAGTAACTCAGCCGTCAGGCCCCGCCTTCCCTCACGTCCGGCCGGCTTTGGGTGGACTTAAATAGAGCCGGCTGTATTTCTGAACCTGCAAAAAAATATATTTTTATTGCTCTGAAGACAGAGCTACCCTAATGTGGTAGTACGGAGAAGGATGACTTTTTTAGCTTGTTTCCTTGTATATATTAGTCGGAAACATTAATTTTGCACCAATTTGTCTTATATAATAGACAGATAAATTAAAATTAAAAAAGATGATTGAATTGTTGCAGCCCTATTGGGCTATTGCCGTAAAGCTTATTACGGGAATGATTGGAATTCTGGCTTTCCTGCGCATAACAGGCAAAGCACAGATGGGACAACTGACACCGCTCGACACAGTGAGCGCTTTCGTAATCGGCGCACTGGTTGGTGGTGTTCTGTATAATCCGGATATGACAATATGGCATCTTATCTTTGCCCTGGCAATCTGGACGGCATTCAACATGCTTGTCCGCTTTGCCATGCGTTCGTCGATGTTGCGCCACCTTATTAAAGGAGAGAGTGTGTTCCTCGTGAAGGATGGTATCATCAACTTCAAGAATTTCAAACGAAACAGTCTTGAAATGGAACAGTTCCGATTGATGTTAAGGCAGAAAGGAATCTTCTCCATGTTCGATGTCGAGGATGTACTGTTTGAGGCAAATGGTGCCGTTACGGTACTTTCGCCAGGTCAGACTACATATTCCTTCCTGCTCGTCAATAATGGAGAAATCGTAGAGAGCAGCCTCGCCCAGTGCGAACGGTCGCAGTCATGGGTGATACGTGCCATCAAGCGGAACGGGTTCAAGGGGGCTTCGGAACTGTTCTGCATGGAATGGACACCCCGAAAAGGTTTTTACTTTGTTACGTTTGAGGGACGTGTAAAGCGTGGGAAAGAAGAAATAGATGCAGATGAAATCGATCCTGACAACGCACAGGTATAGTCCCTCCATGACCATCATACTGAAAGGTAAGTCTGGACTGATTATTACAATACAAGACCTCTGTAAAACTCTTCTGTGAGATTTTTTTAAGGAATGCAACTTATTGATGGTCAATTTCATACTGTTTCGAAGTAAATAGAGTTTTGCAGAGGTCTCGGTACAGGAAAATCCTTTCAGCTCTGTTCAGTTCACCACCTGGCCCTGCCCAGCAAAAGTGGTGGGAGACCGGTGAGCGGCTCCCGTTGTCCAGGTACGCATCAATCCTGCTGACTCTCCACGACTTTTCCGTCAAAGAGGCGGATGATGCGATGGGTCTGCTCAGCGTCGTGCTCATTGTGGGTTACCATAATAATAGTGGTGCCTTCCTGGTTGAGCTCTGTGAGCAGCCGCATCACCTCGGCACCGTTTTTCGAGTCGAGGTTACCGGTAGGCTCATCGGCAAGGATGAGCTTCGGACCGAAGACCACGGCGCGGGCGATGGCGACGCGCTGCTGTTGTCCGCCGGATAGCTGATGGGGGAAGTGCTTGGCACGATGCGAGATATTCATGCGCCTCATCACTTTCTCCACTTTCTTCCTGCGTTCGCTCCTGGGAATGCCGAGGTAGGTCAGTGGCAGGGCAATATTCTCCTCTACATTGAGCTCGTCGATGAGATTGAAGCTCTGGAACACGAAGCCTATCCGCCCTTTGCGCAGGGCCGTGCGGTCGTTCTCCTTCAGCGATGCCACCTCTTTGTCACCAAGCCAGTACTGGCCGCCGGTGGCGTTGTCGAGCAGACCGAGAATGTTGAGCAGCGTCGACTTGCCACAGCCCGACGGTCCCATGATGGCGACGAACTCACCGTCGTTGACCTCAAAACTCACTTTGTCCAATGCGATCGTCTCCACCTCGTCGGTGCGGAACGTTTTTGATAAATCCTTTACTTTAAGCATATTCTTACTTTTTTATATCGTTCTTTTGTTTATTCGTCTTTCAGGTATTTCACAGGGTTGTCATTCGCCACACGATGGCAGTTCAGCATCATAGTCACCAATACGATGAGCAGGATAACGATCATCATAATCAGGAATATCCAGGGCGAGAGCGTGATGCGTTGCGTGAAATTCCGCAGCCACTGGACAGCAATCATCCATGCGCCGACAGCCCCCACTGCCACACTCAGCGCAGCCAAAGGCAGCATGTTCCCGATGAACATCCGCAGGATGTCCGTCACCGTGGCACCGTTCACCTTTCTGATAGCAATCTCTTTGCTGCGGCGGCTCACCTCGTCGCTTGTGTAGCCCACAAGCCCAAAGAGGGCAATGATGAGCACCACAAGTCCACCCACAAGGATACCATTGCGGAAGTTCTTCTGCTGGGTGTACTGATTGCCGTATTCCACGGCATAGCTTCTCACATAGATCTTCTTGCCGGGGAACATCCGCTCGGCTTTCTCCTGCATGCGTTGTATCAGGTCGGGTGTGAGGTTGTTGGTCTTGACCAGCATATTCTCCTCCGTGTGAGGACTGTAGAACAGCATCGAGGGCCTGTTCATATCGTCGGCATGATTGGCTCCACCGAGCTGTATGTCGTGATACACGCCTACAATGGTCATCGCAGGATGGAGCGAGTCGCAATGCTCAGTGATGGAGATGCGCTTGCCCACCACGCCGTCTTTCCAGTGCGCCATGGTGGCGAGTTTGCGGGCGAAGGCTTGATCCACCATCACCTGCCAGTTACTGTCGGATCGGTCGGTGAAAAAGGTGCCTTGCACGATGGGCAGATTCATCAACCGGAAGAAGCCTCCGTCCACACTGTAAAGGTCGGTAGCGTTGAACCGGCTCTTCGGACTGCCTGGCAGCATGACATCGTTGCCGGATCCGAACCACTCATCGATAGGCAACTGGTGGGCAGAGGCAGTGAGCTGCACTTCCGGCATGCGGCGGAGCTCGGTCAGCAGGTCATGCCGCTGGTCAGCACTCACACCCTGCACATTGATGATGGCGACATTGCTGTAGTCATAGCCGGGATTGAACATTAGCACCTTATTATATTGCAGGTTGATCACTGCCAGCAACGAGAGCATCAATCCCACAACGACAAACTGCACGGCAAGCAGTCCCAACTTCCAGTGACGGCGGTTCTCCTGCCAGCCTCTGAAAGCGGCTGTCACCAGCGTATGGTTGTAGAGCCAGCCCGGTACCAGGCCGCCCACAGCAAGGACGGCAACGATGATGAGTACGAGAATCCACGAGCCACGATTGAAGAGCAGGGTGGTGACGGGTGCTGAGAGAAATGCTCCAATGCTGCCCTTGCACAGCAGGACCAGCACAGCAGCGAGGATGACGGAAAGACCTACATGCACAGTGGCCTCCGTCATCATCTGTCCATAGATGTTCCGTCGCTCGGCACCGAAGCATTTTCTGACCGCCATCTCACGGCTGCGTCCCACGATATTGCTGATGACGATGAGCAGATAGTTCATCACCGAAGAGAACAACAGCACGAAGGCCACGATGCAAAGTATCCACTTCATCATCTTCACGTAAGGGTCACTGGTGTAGTTGTCGTTCAGCGTCTGAAACGTATAGTTGAACTTCACGCCGGCTTTCTGCAGCTCCTTCACAGGCAGGTTGTCCTGCATCATCTTCTGCACGTAGGGCTGCAGCTCTTCGGCATCATGTCCTTTTACCAGTCGGATATAGGAGTGATAAGAGTCGTTTCCCATCCAGTTGTTGCGCCCGTCGTAGGAGAACTGTCCGATGGAGCAGAGCGACAGCAAGGCGTCTTGTCCGTGCAGCGAGGAGCCCCAGGGAAAAGCTTCGTAGACCCCGGCGATGGTGAAGGTCACGCCCGGCGTGTCATCGATGGTGAAATGACGGCCTACCACATTACCGCCGATACGCTTTGCGAGGTCGGAGCTGACGAGCACCTGGTTTTTCGTCGACAGAGCCTGCTTGGCATTGCCCACGAGGATGCGGCGGGGGAA
>CALJCU010000102.1 GCA_938023885.1 uncultured Prevotella sp.
TTTGCATCAAACCAAACTTGGAAAGTGGGAGGATGTTGTGACGGGCACGGTCTTTCTTCATATTCTCCACCATACGCTCATAGAGCTTTTGGCGGTTTTCAGGCTGCGCCATATCAATGAAATCGACCACAATGATGCCTCCCATGTCGCGCAAACGGAGTTGTCGAGCTAATTCGTCAGCGGCTCCGAGATTGACGTCTAGAGCGTTGACTTCTTGTCCTTCGACACTCTTGCTACGATTGCCAGAGTTGATGTCCACCACGTGCAAGGCTTCTGTGTGCTCGATGATCATATAGGCGCCATGCTTATACGTTACCGTACGACCGAGCGACGATTTAATCTGTTTGGTCACAGAGAAATTGTCAAAAATCGGCACATTGCCTTTGTAGAGCTTCACAATGTCTTTGGCTTCAGGAGCGATGAGTGATACGTAGTCGCGCACTTCTTCGAAGACATTCTTGTCGTTGATGTGGATGCTGGAGAAAGAAGGATTGAATAGATCTCGTAGGAGTCCCACGGTGCGACTGGTTTCTTCGTAAACAAGGGTTGCTTTGTCTAGAGAGTCAGCTTGCTGTATGTTGGCAATGGCGTTTTCCCAGCGACTTTCAAGTATGCGCAACTCTTGGTCGAGTTCTGCAACACGACGACCTTCTGCTACTGTGCGGATGATGACACCGAAACCTTTGGGTTTGATGCTGTGCACAAGTTGTTTGAGTCGGGCGCGCTCTGCGTCGCTTTTGATTTTGGTGGATACACTCACCTTGTCGGTGAAGGGGATGAGCACCAAATAGCGGCCGGCAAAGGAAATTTCACACGTGAGACGCGGACCTTTGGTCGAGATGGGTTCTTTGACGATCTGAACAAGCACTTCTTGCCCTACAGATACGGTGTTCTGTATCTGCCCATCTTTTTCGGTATTGGGCTGGCGAGGCACTTTATTCAGGGGAAGGGGTTTACGTTTCCCTCCCTTGATCAGACTTAGATAATGTTCAAATTGGCGATACCTCACTCCGAGATCGAGATAATGGAGGAAAGCATCGCGCTCATATCCGACATTCACGAAGCAAGCGTTGAGTCCGGGCATGATTTTCCGAACCTTTGCTAAGTAGATGTTGCCCACTGCGAACTGTTCCGATCGTCCTTCTTGTTGAAACTCTACCAGACGTTTGTCTTCGAGTAGGGCAATCGAAATGTCGTTCTTTTGGACATCGACGATAACTTCGCTAGTCATGATGATGGGTTGTGGTTGTGTGGCAGAGACGCCACGCACTACTTGCTCCTATGGAACAATAGTAGCATCTCAACAAGTGTTGTTTAAGATGAGTGGGACCACGCCACAGTTACAAAGTTGTCAGTAAAACAGAAAAGTTAAAAGCCAGCACCTTCGCAGGGCGAAGCCACATTGACTTTTAACTTTCCAGCCGTCATGACGAGAGCTTACTTGCTCTTATGACGGTTCTTGCGCAGTCTCTTTTTGCGCTTATGTGTAGCCATCTTGTGGCCTTTCTTCTTTTTACCGTTTGGCATAATAATAAGTTTAAATGATGTTGTTTTTATAATACCTTTACAAAAGACTTCCTGTTAGTCTTTTTTATTCACCCTTCATCTCGTCCACGAAGACCTTTGCCGGCTTGAAGGCCGGAATGTCGTGAGCAGCGATGGTAATGGTCATATCCTTACCGATGTCACGCGCGGTCTTCGAAGCGCGGTGCTTAATGATGAAGCTGCCGAAACCACGAAGATACACATTATCTTTCTTGTCAAGCATAGTGCGCTTCACAGTCTCCATGAACGCTTCCACTACAACGGAAACCTCTTTTCTCTGCAAGCCCGTCTGTTCAGTAATCTCATTGATGATATCTGCCTTTGTCATCTTGTGTATATCTTTATTTATATTTTGTTTATTCTCAACCGTTTGTCCAAGTTGTGTTTCGAGTTTGCAAAATTACTAATAATATTGGTGAAAACGAAATATATCCGTGGTTTTTTCTAATTTTTATATTTTTTCGCCCTTAAATACCTGGAAGATTCTTGATTCTCCTCTGTAGGATTTTCGTCATCTTCAGTCCCCGTCGTGTATGGTGAATGATGTCGTCGTGTATCGTGCTAAGGTCATTGAACATCTCGCAGGCGGCAGCCTGAAGCGCATTAGGCTTGCGCTGACTCTTGTCACCCTCAGGATTGACAACGACTTTGATGCCTTTGGGTACGACGTTGACATCGATATCAGTGCCTGCCAATACCGGTTCACCATCATAATGGATGGGTCCCTCTTCAGAACGGTGAACATGCAGATGCCGTGTGCGGAAGGTCTTGATGCGGGAACTCTTGTTGAGCGTTTTGCTGAAAATGTCGATGGCTATCTGCGGGGCTTCAATGATGTCAAACGGCTCCATAATAACTACGTCCATTAATCCGTCGCTCATGCTTGCCTGTGGGGCGACGTAAGCGTTGTTGCCCCACTGCGAGGCGTTGGCACAGGTCACAAGGAGCGCTTTGTAGGCCTTTGTGTCTTCATCCGTGCTGAGTTCATAAGTCTGTGGCTTATACTTTAGTCCTTGCTCCAGCACTTGCTGGACGTAAGTGATAGGACCACGCCTGCCTGCCTCTGCAAACTTGAAGCTGATGAAAGCATCGAAGCCCATTCCGCATGTGCAGAAGAAGTCATGGCCGCTGACATTGCAGTAGTCCAGGTCATGAATCTCACATGCGTTGATGATTTCCAGGCTTTTCCTAATATTGATAGGTATAAGCAAGTGTCGTGCGAGCCCGTTGCCAGACCCGCATGGGATGATGCCTAAAGCGGTGGAAGAGTGGGTGATGCCGCG
>CALJCU010000103.1 GCA_938023885.1 uncultured Prevotella sp.
ACAGCAGAATCAGTAACCTGAAAATAGAAATAGAAAAGGAGTAAGTCACTAAACATTAAATACTTAACATTTAACATTCTATATATGACTAATCGAAGAGATTTCCTGAAAGAGGCCCTGCTTACGGGAGCCGCAGCTATGGCAGCACCTGTCATAACAAAGGGTGAGAACATCACATCGCAATATTCTATCCCACTGACCGACAGCAACGGAGGTGTCGGAGGAGGCCTCATCGTACCGAAAGCCAACGGGCTGGCTATCACCGGCACTTTCCTTGACGAAATATCACACGACATCCCGCATCAGAACTGGGGCGTGAAGGAATGGGAACAAGACTTCCGCAACATGAAGTCTATCGGCATCGATACCGTCATCGTCATCCGTTGTGGCTATCGCAAATTCATCACCTATCCCTCCGAATACCTGATGAAGAAGCATGGCTGTTACATGCCGTCAGTAGACCTCATTGACATGTATCTCCGCCTTGCCGACAAATACGACATGAAGTTCTATTTCGGCCTGTACGACTCCGGGCATTACTGGGACACCGGCGATATGTCATGGGAGATAGACGACAACAAGTATGTCATTGATGAGGTCTGGAAACGTTATGGCCACCACGAGAGTTTCCAAGGCTGGTACGTCAGCACCGAGATCTCGCGTAAGACGAAAGGCGCCATCCCCGCTTTCCATGCCATGGGCAAACATTGCAAGGAGGTGTCCAACGGGCTGCCGGTCTTCATCTCCCCTTGGATTGACGGAAAGAAAGCCGTGATGGGAACAGGGAAGATGACCAACGACCAGGCCATCAGCGTACAAGAGCACGAGAAGGAATGGAATGAGATCTTTGACGGAATCCACGATGTTGTCGACTGTTGTGCATTCCAGGATGGACACATCGACTACGACGAGCTGGATGCGTTCTTCTCCGTCAATAAGAAACTTGCCGACAGGTACGGCATGAAATGCTGGACCAATGCCGAGACCTTCGACCGCGACATGCCCATCCATTTCCTGCCTATCAAGTTTGACAAGCTCCGGCTGAAACTGGAAGCTGCCAAGCGTTGTCATTACGACAAGGCCATCACCTTCGAGTTCTCCCATTTCCTTAGTCCGCAGTCGTCATACGTCCAGGCTCATCACCTCTTCGACCGCTACAAGGAATATTTCAATATCAAATAACCATCTATCGTAATACACATGAAGACCGTAAAATTAGGTTATGTGTTTTTCCTCGCCATCGTTGCTGCCTTGGGTGGACTGCTCTTCGGTTATGATACGGCCGTCATCTCAGGCACCATCGATGACGTGGTGGCCCAGTTCCATCTCGACGTGATGCAGCAAGGTTGGTATGTAGGCTGTGCGCTCATCGGGTCGATCTGTGGCGTGGCTATCGCCGGAATAATGAG
>CALJCU010000104.1 GCA_938023885.1 uncultured Prevotella sp.
TTTAAAGACTAACAATAGTGTCTCTTATAGCTTGTTACTATATAGAGACACTTTTACAATAAAATATATGAATCGTATCGCATTATTTATCATTCTGGTTTTTATTTGCAGCGTAAACGCCTACGCTGACAATATAAATCATAACGTGCATGGTCGCGTTGCAGACAACATAACCGGTGAGCCTATACCCGCAAAAGTATTCTCGATGAATACTGACAGCACTATAATTGCCTGTATCGATGCTACTGTCGAGGACGTTCCTTACCAGGGTCAGATAGCAACGTATGAATTCAAAGACATTAACCTGAGAAAAGGAAAATACATCGTCAAGGCATCCATGTTAGGCTATAAAGACGCTTATGAAAATATCACCTTACAAAGTCAGCGTCAGTCCGTTCTCATGGTAAAGCCTCTTCTGATGGAGCATGATTTCCATGAGCTGCAAGAAGTTACCGTAAAGGCGACGAAGATAAAAATGGTGATGCGCGGTGATACCATTGTTTATAACGCCGATGCCTTCAACCTGGCAGAAGGCAGCATGCTCGATGCACTCGTTGCTCGTCTGCCGGGAGCACAGTTGACACGTGACGGTCAGATATTTGTCAACGGCCGACTCGTTAAGAGCTTGCTTGTCAACGGCCGGGATTTCTTCAGCGGTAATCCAAAGATGGCACTGGAGAACCTGCCGTCCTATACTGTCAGCAGGATAAAGGTCTATGACCGTGAGGGGCAAAACTCTCGCCTCATGCAAAGGGATATGGGCGACAAGAGTCTGGTGATGGACGTTAAACTGAAAAAGGAATACTACTCCACATTCTTTGGCAACGTTGAGGCAGGAATGGGTACCAATGGGCGTTTCGCGTTGAAAGGCTTTGGTATGAAGTCGTCGCGCAAAGAGATGTTGTTTGCTTTTACTAATATCAACAACCTTAGTGACAATCAGAAAGCCGACATGACAGGCCGATGGACACCACAGGATACTCCTAATGGCTTGGTGACGAACCGCTCGGCCAATTTCAGCTATGCGAGATTCTTCGACAGCAATATGGACAAGTGGCTAACCACGCAAAACACCATATCGCATGACGACGGCGACCTTCAAACACGCAAAAACATTGAGACCTTCTTACCCGGAAGCAATTTCATAAGGCAATCGCAGAGTGGAACAGAGTCTAAGACAACGATCTTTGACAGCCAAAACGCCCTGCGGTACGGTGAGAGCGGCAAATATTCTACAATGACCAATGTTGACTTCCACTATAAGCGTGATAATAAATACGCGAACGCATTCTCGGCCAGCTACGACTCAACAGCCTTATTGAACGAGCTCATTGAGCGAGGTATGGACAAAAGCGAGAACTATCATCTGAAACTGGCCAACAACAGTTCATTAAAGTACATTACCGACATGCTGCATTCCGATTTCAACATGGAGTATGACAAGCTGCATGGCAGCAGTTTCTCGCTCTACGACCTTAAATACGTGGATGCAAGCCAGACCCGCGACTTCCGCAATAGATATCTGGCAAATGACAGCAGACACTGGGATGTAAAGGAGGGTGTTGCTTACGACTGGAACTGGCCGGGATGGAGCCTGCGGCCGCAGTATCAGTACGAATATAAATACAACAAAACCAACAACGCCCTATACAGACTTGACAAGCTCGAGAATTTCGACAGTACGCGCTACGACCTTCTTCCGTCGTCGCGGGCGGCCTTGATGAAAGTGTTAGATGCCAATAACAGCTATTACTACACGGAATACCAGAACCATCATCGGCTGATGCTGGAATGGGAAATCAATGGTGCCACTGGCCACAATAAGATGAACATAGAATACGGCTACATCCGATTTCCCCTCCGATTGGTCAGCAAGAACCTCTATTACACACGCATGGGGCGGCACGATGTGTCGGAACGTGAGGTGTTCTTTGAACCGGAGGCCTTCTTCACCGGCGGGAATTCGGTAAGGTGGGAGCTGAGTGCCGACATAAAATCGGAGATTCCCGATTTGGTCAAGAAGGTTGACTACCTTGACGACTCCGACCCTTTGTATCTCATATCCGGCAACCCCGAATTGAAAAACATTCATCGCTATCAGGCTTCGTTCCTATTGCGCCATGAGGGAAACGGACAGCGAATGTGGAATGCCTCTGTAAAATACGGCAAGACCGACAACGATATTGCTTATGCTACTCTATACGACATGCGTACGGGTGTCTCTACCATAAAGCCTGTCAGCGTCAACGGCAACTGGCGAATGGAAGGACAGACGGGATTTACTCTGCCGTTGGACAGCGCGCGCCGTTGGACTCTGGACAACAGCCTGTCCGTTCGATATAATCATAATGTCGATATGACTAATACAGAAGAAAACGCAAGTAGTCTGCGCAGCATAGTTAATAACTGGCAAATGGGAGACGAAGTAAAACTGAACTTCCGCCCTAACGACCGCATTGAATTTGCACTCCATGCCAGCGGAACATATTACTACATCAACAGCCAACGGAGTGACTTCAAAAATATCCATGCCGGCGATTATCAGGTTGGACTTACAACGGATCTTCAGCTCCCTTGGAAGATCGCCTTTGGGTCAGATATTACATTATATGCCCGGCGGGGCTACTACGATAGCATGATGAATACCACGGATTGGGTGTGGAATGCCCATTTGAGCCGCAGTTTCATGAAGGGCGCACTCGTCGCAAAGCTTACAGGTTTCGACCTGTTGCATCAATTGAGCAGCACCCGTTATGAGATGAACGCCCAAGGCCGCACAGAGGTTTGGTACAATAGCCTGCCCCGATATATCATGCTTTCACTTGCCTGGAAGTTCAATGTCAGCCCAAAACGGAAATAACATACGAGTCTGCTTTAAGAAGTCTATAATGTAATAATCAATACTTGATTTTGCAAAAAACTTTTTAAAGTAGACTCACATATTAAACAAAAAAGATGAAAATAATACAGACATTTTGGAGTAAGCCTCTTTTCCATTCCAATCAAAATGTATGCCAGAATCGGTATCAAGGAGGCTGGCTTAACTATCGCTACTTTTTACTCTCTATGGCGTATAGCTGTCTGACCATATCCCGACATTATCCTCATCTGGAATTATACACTGATACATTCGGTAAATCTCTTTTTAAAGACATTCTTCAGCTCCCTTACTATAGATACCATACCATTCTCGATGACTTGTCAGAGGTTGATGAAGCATTTTGGGCATTCGCTAAGGTCAAGACTTATTCTGTTCAGAATGAGCCATTTTTGCATGTTGACAATGATGTTTTTATTTGGCACCCGTTCCCCCAGAATATAATTAGTGCCGATGTGGCCTGTCAAAGCATAGAGAATATAGACGAGTTTTCTTTGACAGACTACCATCTTGCATTGGATTACATAAGAAAGAATGTAAATTCAGCGCCTAATATCATTCGTGACAGCAGATGTAATATTGCTTATAATATGGGTGTGTTTGGAGGCAACGACATAAATTTTATTCAGCAATACAGCAAGCAAGCGGTAACCTGCTTTAATAGTATGTATGATGCCATTTTGCATTCCGGAAATTTGAAAGGCAAATTTAATGTCGTATTCGAACAACTCTTATTGAAGGAATTTGCCCAGAATTATCAAGAGAAGGTTTCTTTTCTGGTGCCCAATAGTGAAATTGATGAAATTTTGAAATTCAGCACTATTGAAACAGCGCAATATGAGAGCAAGTATACACATTGTATTGGCCAATTAAAAAAAGTTACATATATTTGTGAACAAATTGAGTTTAGAATGAAGTATGATTTTCCTTCATACTACAAACGCATTATGTCGTATCTGGACACTGAGCAGTATGTGTTTGAGGAAAATACAAAATCCATGGCGGATTATCTCAATTTCTGTAAAATATATTCAAAAATCAATCATGCTGTGGATATTAACGATATAATGACCAATTATGAGTTTATACTTAATAATGATTGTTGGATAGAGGAAAAAGACGGTGGACATTATCTAAATACACCTAAAGAGAAAAGCAAACTGACGGACTGGCGTTTGTTGCTTACATATTTTGAGCTGAAGACTACAGGAATGAATATATGCAAAATAATATCCAATGAAAAAAATACTATCAAGTTATCATTTGATGAGATTGTTACTAACGTTTTCTACCTCATCATGGAAAGTCTTTATATTACGAAATGTTTAACCGTTGCATAAAGATTTTTTATTGCCGTCTACAGATATCAATCTAAAAATGTTGAAAAAGAGATTCCGTGTTATACGACAATTTGACTCAATGGACTGCGGTGCTGC
>CALJCU010000105.1 GCA_938023885.1 uncultured Prevotella sp.
CCCGAAGTCGAGACCGATATTCTTCGTGTCTGTTGTCTCCCACTTAAGGTCACGGTTCTCCAAGCCGCGTGCGATACTGCCTGGCCAAGCCGTACTGCCCGTACCGCGTACATATCCCTGATACATATTGTTTTGCGTAGAGATAAGGGCGAGGAAGGAATAATAGCCCAATGCGTTCTCATTGCCGAGACGACCCCAGCTGGCACGCAGCTTGAGGTTGCTGAACACGGTGTCCTTCGGGAAGAACGGCTCTTCCGTGATACGCCAACCAAGAGCAACCGACGGGAAGGCACCCCAGCGACGGTCAGCGCCAAACTTTGAACTGCCATCGCGGCGAATGGTGAACTGCACGAGATAACGATCCGCAAAGTTGTAGTTGACACGTCCGAAGAACGAGACTCGGTTATAACGCCAGTAAGAGCCGTCACCACTATAAGTGCCACCCTCGCCGGCATTGATGGTCGGGAAGTCAGGAGAAAGGAATCCGGCAGCCGTCTCACTCTGCACAAGCTTGCCGTTCTCCACGCGATAGACGATGGTCTTGCCCTCAACTCCCACATCACTCCATTCATATTTCTTGGCATCAATAGAGCTGCCGAGCATGACGTTGAGCGAGTGCTTGTTGAACTGATGATTGAAGTTGAGCACATTGTCGAAGACCTGCTCCTCCCAATAATTACTGCCTGCCGAACTGTTTGGATAGAGCACGGGCACTTTCACGTCAGCAATATAATCGGGAGAATGGTAGGCGCTGCGGCTATGCACACCTCTATAGGAATAGCTTGTCTTGAAACTCAGCCACGGAGCGAGATGGAATGTGAGCGCGGCACTGCCATTAGTGTCGTAGCCACGTGAGACAGCGTGTTTGTAATGATCGTCAGCCATGATGTTTCGGTTGTTGGGAAGACCATCAAAATTGGTTAGACCATAGCCGTACTTCTCCCTCTCATTATAGATGGGGACGAGCGGAGATATCATGTACATTTCCTTAATGGAATACTGTGGCTGATGGCTCTGCGTAAACCTGAAGTTAAGGTTGGCGTCGAAGTCGAGGAGGCCACGCGAGCTATGCAGTTTCACGCGTGCATTGTCCTGGCGGAAATCATTGCCCCGGAAGATTCCCTTCTCGTTGGCATGATTATAGGAAACAGCATACTGGCTCTTCTCCGTGCCGCCACGAAGAGAGATCATATAGTTCTGCGACAGGCCACTGCGCTCCACGGCATCCTGCCAGTCAGTATCGACTCCGGTGTCATGGGTGATATAAGCAGGGAGGGTCACAGCCTGGGAAGGGAACTGTGCATTGTAGTTCTCGTACATCTGTTTGTGCATCTGCTTATACTCTGCCGCATTGAGCATCTCCAATTTTCTGGCGATATGAGTATAGCTCAGATAGGTGGTGAAGTCAATCTTCATGTCGCCTTTCTTACCGTTCTTGGTATTGACGATGACCACACCGTTGGCAGCCACAGAACCATAGATGGCAGCCGCAGCACCATCCTTCAGGATCTCCATCGACTCGATATCCTGTGGGTTAACATTATCGATGTCGCCCGGAAAGCCGTCGATGATATAAAGCGGCTCGTTGCTGCCGAAGGTCTTGATACCACGAATCTTGACGCTGAAGCCGGCACCGGCATTGCCTCCACTCTTCAAGATGCTCACACCAGCGACCTTACCTTCGAGTGCCTCGGCAGGATTTGTAGTCGTGCGCTTGGCAAGGTCGTTGACATCCACAGAGGTGATGGCGCCCGTGAGATCGCTCCTCTTCATCGTACCATAGCCCACGACGACAATCTCATCCAAGGCCTTCGTATCCTCCGCGATGCTTACCTGCATGTTGTCGTGCGCCGTGACGGTTCTGTCCTTGAAACCTACATAGCTCACGATGAGCTCACCGCCTTCAGGCGCATCAATGGTAAACTCACCATCGAGATTGGTCACAGCCTTGGCCGATGAACCTTTCACCAGAATGGTGGCACCGATGACAGGATCACCTTTGTCGTCGGTCACCTTTCCACGCACTTTATGCTCTCCTGAGACAGCACCTGCAGCAGACTGTGCAGGGCGGCTCTGACGAATTGTCTTACGAGAGATGACGATCGACTTTGGGGTCACAATGTCATAGGTTAAGTTACGGCCCCGCAGCGCCTGGTCCAGCACATTAGAAACGGGAGCATTGCGCCGGCTCATCGTGATGTCGTGCCGGTTGTCTATCAGCTCATTCTTGTAAGAGAAGCGATAGGTGGTCTGGCGCTCAATGACATTGAACACCTGACGCAGCGTAGCGTTCTTCACGCTGATGCTCACTAAGCCTGACTGGGCATAGATTGGAAGCCCCGCAAGCAGGGCGAGCAACAGTACCAACACGCATTTCAAATAAATGTGTAATTTCATACCGTGTGATCTCATACTTCAGTTGTTTTCTT
>CALJCU010000106.1 GCA_938023885.1 uncultured Prevotella sp.
AAAGCCTCCTTCCCTGCACGCGGAAGGAAGGAGGAAACTATTTATTTCTGACGGATAAACACATTGATCGGACAACCATGCATCGACCAGTTCTCACGGATCTTATTCTCCAGAAAACGGCGGTATGGCTCCTTGATATACTGCGGCAGGTTGGCATAGAACACGAACGAAGGAATCTGCGTGTTCGGCAACTGCGAACAATATTTAATCTTTATGAACTTACCCTTTGTCGATGGGGGCGGTGTCTGCTCGATGATAGGCAGCATCACCTCATTGAGCTTGTTCGTACCCACATGCGTTGTGCGGTTCTTGTATACATCCGCAGCTGTCTGCAGCACCTTGAAGATACGCTGTTTCGTCAGGGCAGATGCGAAGATGACAGGGAAGTCGGTGAACGGCGCCATACGGTTATGGATGGCGTTTTTGAAGAAATTGATGGCTTTCTGACTCTTGTCTTCCACCAGGTCCCATTTATTGACGACGACGACAAGACTCTTGCTGTTCTTCTGAATGATCTGGAAGATATTCATATCCTGTGCCTCAATGCCGCGGGTAGCATCAATCATGAGGATACACACGTCACTGTTCTCAATGGCGCGGATAGAGCGCATGACACTGTAGAACTCAAGGTCCTCCGTCACTTTATTCTTCTTACGGATACCGGCGGTATCGACGAGATAGAAGTCAAAACCGAACTTCGTAAAACGTGTATAAATGCTGTCGCGTGTGGTGCCGGCGATCTCTGTCACGATGTTACGGTCCTCACCAAGGAAGGCATTGACGATGCTTGACTTTCCCGCATTAGGACGACCCACAACTGCGAAGCGAGGCAAGTCATCGTCTATCAGTTCCTTGTTGTCAGCAGGAAGTTTCTTCACGACAAGATCAAGAAGGTCACCCGTACCACCGCCTGTTGCTGCACTGATGCACACAGGATCGCCTAATCCGAGCTTATAGAACTCTGCAGCGGTATAAGCCATACCATTATTGTCCACCTTGTTGACGACAAGGATCACGGGGAGCCTGGCACGACGCAGAATCTGCGCCACATCCTCGTCCCAGCCGGTGACACCCGTCTCCACATCCACGAGGAAGAGCACAAGGTCGGCCTCATCGGATGCCACCCTCACTTGCTTGCGGATAGCATCCTCAAAAATATCATCTGATTTGACGACCCAACCACCGGTGTCAACGACAGAGAACTGACGGCCATTCCATAAGCACTTGCCATACTGACGGTCACGTGTCGTGCCAGCTACATCACTCACAATAGCACGGCGGCTCTGTGTGAGACGGTTGAAAAGCGTTGACTTACCCACATTGGGGCGTCCTACAATAGCTACTAAATTTGCCATTCTGCTGTTTGATTACTGAAGTTTAACATTCTTCGGCCCTCGCGTCGTGCGAGAGTGCGCCCTGCACTACAGTCAGGGTTTTTCCTTATCATCTGTCACCCAATACTCTACTGGGGATTATACCCGAAGTTGCCGAGCTCACGCTCCGAGTTGCGCCAGTCTTTATCGACCTTGACGAAGAGCTCGAGATAGACAGCCTTTCCAAAGAAGTGCTCGAGACTCTTGCGTGCCTCTGTAGACACTTTCTTCAGTGCCACACCCTGGTGCCCAATAATGATACCTTTCTGCGAGTCACGTTCCACATAGATGACAGCATTGATATGAATATGATGCTCATCCTCCTTGAAACGCTCTACCACGACCTCCACGGAGTAAGGTATCTCTTTGTCGTAATAGCGGAGGATCTTCTCACGGATAATCTCCGAAACGAAGAATTTAGCCGGCTTGTCCGTCAACTGGTCCTTGTCGAAGTAAGCCGGACTCTCAGGAAGCAACTCCCTGATACGTTTCATGAGCATGTCGATGCCGAACTTATTCGCAGCTGAGACAGGAAGGATCTCTGCGTTGGGGAGCAGCTTATGCCACTTCTCCACGATCTCACCAAGACGCTCTGTTGAGTCGTCGCCCCTAAGCTCGTCTATCTTGTTGATGAGCACCAGCACCGGGATCTTCATCTGTGCCACCTTCTCCAGAAAGTCCATGTTCTTCTCCGGGCTCTCTACAACATCCGTGACATAGAGGAGGATGTCGGCATCGGCAAGAGCCGACTCAGAGAACTGGAGCATGTACTCCTGCATTTTATAGTTAGGCTTCAGCACGCCAGGAGTATCGGAGAAGACAATCTGACAATCGTCAGTGTTAACGATGCCCATGATGCGGTGACGCGTGGTCTGTGCCTTGAATGTGGCAATACTGATCTTCTCACCGACAAGTTGATTCATCAGCGTAGACTTACCGACATTAGGATTACCGACAATATTCACGAAACCAGCTTTGTGTGTCATGTTCTCTACTATTTAGGAAGTCCGGAAGACAAAAGTCCGGAAGGACAGTCAAAAGTCATGCCTATTCAGCAATAGAGTAATGACTGAACTTCCGAACTTCTGAACTGTATCTGCAGGAGCTCTTCCGAGCTTCAGATACTTATTATTTTATTCGCCTTGGCCTGCCTTGCTGCCATCATAGCCCCACCTATAATAAATAGCGCCATGAACAAAACCGGCACCGAAAGCGGTGAAGATGATGTTGTCACCCTTCCTGAAATTGACCTCGTTGTCCCACAAAGCCAAAGGAATGGTGGCTGACGATGTGTTGCCGTAGTGGTCGATGTTGATCACGACCTTGTCAAGCGGGAGCTCGGCGCATTTCGCCACGGCATCGATGATACGCAGGTTAGCCTCGTGAGGAACGATCCAGTCGAGGTTTGTGTTGTCCAGTCCGTTACGTTTCATCACTGTTGCCACATCATCACTCATATAAGTGACGGCATGACGGAACACCGTACGGCCTTCCTGAT
>CALJCU010000107.1 GCA_938023885.1 uncultured Prevotella sp.
AAGACATCGAAGAAACAGCTGTCGGCAAGGGTCAGGCCCGACTGCAGGGTGTGCTGATCGTCCATGCGCAGCTGCGTCTCGTCGCCCCAGCAGTTGAAGTAGCGCGTGGCTGCCTCCACCATCGGTGCATAGCGCTTCACGCCCGGCGCAATGGCACCCGAGGTCTGGTTGTACTGCTGCATGTCGGCCATGTTGGCATTTTTGAAGTTTTCTCGAATGATATAAGTGCGGTCGGCATCGGGGAACCACGTGTCGAAAGTTTGTTCATAATACACCTCGGCAATGATGACGAGGCTCACGGCAAGGCCCAGACCCAAGCACACAATCTTTGAAAAGTTGTGTTGACCCCGTCGACCAAGATGGATAAGCGTATTGATAAATGTATACATATAGATGGAAAGAATGGATTTGTCTGTTCATTGAATAATAATCACAGCATGACCAAGGCGTGGTCATCACATGACCAAGGCGTGGTCATCACGTGACCAAAGCGTGGTCGCCTCCTTATTCCTGCTGTATGTTTTCTGCCGGATTACCTCTGGCAGCCAGCCACGTCTGTATGGCGACGGCGGCATAGCTGACGAGGAATACGATGGTGGCAGAGACCAGGATCCATGGCCACCACACGATGCGGTGGTTGTACTGGCTGATCCAGCTGCCCATCTGCCACAGGTAGAACGGCACGGCAATGATGAACGCCAGACCCACATAGCTCATAAACTGGCGGATGAACCGTCGGCTGACCTCGCCGCTGGTGCTGCCGAACACCTTGCGCACGGCTATCTCGCGACGGCGCGACTCAATGTAGTAGGTCGACATGGCGATGAGCCCGAGCATGGAGATGACCACGGCGATGGCGGAAAAGAGTTTCAGGATGGTCGCCACACGCGTCTCCGACTGATAGTCTCGGGCTATCTGCTGGTCAAGATAAGGCGTGTCGAGCTCCAGGTCACCATGAAAAATCTTCTTGAACAACCGCAGGATGCTCTCATAGGCTGTCACAGGATCGCCTTGTACCTGTATGGCAGTGCCCCACTGCTCATAGCGCAGACTGTCGTTGTAGATAACGACGGACAACGGATGCTGCTCCGAGTCGAGGGTGCGGATGGTGAAGTCGGACAGCACTCCACTGACATTCTCTCGTCTATTACTGTTTACATAATAGAACCGGCTGTTCAGTGGCAGGCCTTCCTCGGCAAGCAACTGTCGGTTGACATATTCATCACCCCCTAAGCTGTCATTCAAGCCAGTCAGATGGGTGGCTTTCAGACCAAAGAGCTTCATGAAATGCTTGTCGCCATAGATAGTCTGTAAAGAAATGCTTTTCTTGCCATAGGTGAACGTATTGTTGTTGCCCCCGTCGTAGGGCGTACCGGCGCATGCAGCGGCATCAACCACCTGTGGCAGTTGGCGTAACCCGTCATACCAGGCATCCACGTTCTTATGGTCGGCTTGGATGGGCACATAAACGATGTCCTTCGTGTTGAACCCCCTGTCGGCGGTAATCATGTGATGAATCTGCCTTGACATGCCAAAAGCCATGGCGATGAGCACAATGGTAGCTGTGTTCTGCACTACGATGAAACTCTTGCCCCACCATCCGCGTGTGCGGAAATGGAACGTGCCGCGCACGATGTTGATCGGCTTGGCGCGTGAGATGACGGCTGCGGGCAGCATACCGGCGATAATGCCCAAGACCACCGTAAAGAGCACGATGGCAAGCACGGCGAGGGGCGAACAGATTAGAGACAGGTCTAAGTCAGTATCGAGGAGCTGTGCAGCGTATGGGGCTGCCACCCACGACAAGACAATGGCAAGCACCATCGACACGCCGCAGAGCAGCATGCTCTCGGCGATGAGCCGCCATACCACGTCGCGTCCCCGTGCGCCCACGAGCCGCCGCATTGCCATCTCGCGTGCCCTGCGGTCGCTGATGGCATTGGTCAGGTTGACATAGTTAAACACGGCAAAGAGCAGAATGACCAGTCCCACAACAAACAACACGTTCACCAAAGTAGGATCACCCAACCGGAAGCTCGCCACACCGTCAAACTTCGTGAAATAGTATTTACTGAAGGGTGTAAGGGAAGTATGCACCGAAATACTCATATCGGGCTTGAAAATCCAGAAAAACTGCCGCTGATAACTGTCCATGTCGGCGGTCTTGTCCTCTAAGTGTGCGCCCTTCCGTTGCAGGAACAGCAGCTCGGTGCCTGTGGCATTGTTCAACCCCTCAGATGTCTGTGCAGGATTGACAGACGTCATGTGTTCAAAACGCACGATGATATCTGCCTGGCGAATGCTGCTGTGCCCGATAGGCGCGATGACACCGGTGATTCTGAATCGGGAGTTGCCATCCCACTCCAGGCGTTTGCCCATGGCACGCTGTGGCGACCCGAAGATGCGACGGGCGAAATCGTCGGTCACGACGGCGCTGTTGCGGTCGGCAAGTGCTGTGCGGGCATCACCTAACACCATCGGGATGTCGAGCAGGGAGAAGAATGTGCTGTCAACGAAAAGCATGGGATAGCTGTGAGCCTGATGCCCTTTGTCCAGAAAAGAACCCCCGTATATCCCCTTGCCGCCATAGATGGCACAGGAGCTCTCTATCTCGGGATAGCGAGACTTGAAATATTTCTGCAGCCGCCAATGACCACCACTGGAGCGTTCCGCAGCACCGTCCTGACTCATGTCCATGCCATAGACCAGGAGACGGTCGGCTTTAGGGTACTGACTGTTGACATGGTATTCCTGCCAGGTGTACACGCCGATGAGGATGACGAACATCATGGAAAGGCTCAGACCGAAGACATTGATGGCAGTGTAGGCCTTATTGCGCGAAAGAAAGATGAAATAACTCTTTAAGCTCATAACTTATCTCAATACTAACTCCTTGTAATCCTTATAACTCTCATAGCCGCTCACGATGACGCGCTCGCCGGGCTCCAGACCTTCAAGCACCTCATAGTACTGCGGGTTCTGCCGCCCGATGCGGATGTTGCGTCGGTAAGCCTTCTTACCGTCCTTGTCGAGCACGTAGATCCATTGTCCGCCAGTGACACTGTAGAAAGTGCCTTTAGGGATAAGAATGGCACGTTTTGAGGCACCAAGCTGCAAGTCGACATAGCAGGTCTGTCCCGTGCGGAGGTTGGCAGGACGCTGTCCGCTGAAGACGAAGTCAATGCGGGACCGTCCGTCCTTCACTTCGGGATAGACTTTCTGTACGGTGAGCACATATTTCCTGCCGTTCTGCTCGAAAGTGCCCGTCAGTCCCGGATGCACACGGTCGATATAGCTCTCGTCAACCTGCGCCTGCACCTTGAAGCCGCTGAGGTCGTTGATGACACCGATCTTCTGTCCGGGCGTGATGCTCTGTCCCAGTTCGATGTCAAGCTGGCCCACCTCACCGTCAATGGCAGAGCGCACCTCGAGTTTTGCCTTGCGCGCCCTGACGAGCTGCACGTTCTTCTGCATTGAGGCAAGGTTGTCCATCATCTGCTCCATCTGCGCCTTACGCAACTGGGAACTCTTCGCCAGTCGCTGACGGATGAGCGTATTGCGCTCCTGCGCCAACTGGTAGTCCTCCTTCGCCTTGAGCAGGTCCTCACGCGAGTTGAGCTGTTCGTTCTGCAGCGCCTGCTGATGACTGAAGGCGCGCCGTTTTGCCTGCACGTCGATGGAATACTGGGCAGCCTCATTACGATTGTTGAGCTGGTCCTGTGCCAGGGAGAGTTGGGTGTTACGCAACATGTCCTGCTTCTCAGCCAGCTCGCTCTCGGCATTGAGAATCTCCAGGTCAAGACTGGAATTACTCAGCCGCACGATGACGTCACCTTTATGCACGTGGGCGCCCTCCTCCACCACTTTCCCAGTGACCACACCACCCTCCTCAGGCGACACCTGCACCACCTGGATGGGGATGACACTACCGTCAACACTCACGTAGTCGTTGAACTGCGCATCCTGCACCTCGCCGATACTCAGACCCTTGCGGTCCACTTTCAGCGAGGACGTGAAGTTGCTGAGCCCCAGGGCGACCAGTGCTCCGACAAGCACGATGCCGCCGGCAATCCATGCCCAGTACCTTCTGGGAATGGCATACTTCTTATGTTCAATCTTGATATCCATAGTCATGTTGTTTTATCGGTTGGCATATTTATTGAAGGACAGCAGGGTGGTGATTTCCGCACGGAATAACGGCTGCCCTTCATAATACGCTACCAGCCGTTGTTTCATGGCATACAGCAGTTGCATCTGCAAGAGTTTGATTCTCGACTGCAACAGGGTCTGCGAGGCAGCATGCAGGTCGAAGGTGGAGAGCATGCCTTCTTCGTATTTACGGCGGGAGAGATAATAAGCCAAAGAGTCGGCATCAACCTTCTTCTTCATCTGCGCCACCTCCGAGCGATAGCCGTTGCAGTCGGCGGTAGCCTGGGCAAAGTCGTCGTTGAGTTTTCGCCGCGCATCGTCCACGTCGAGCAGTGCTTTCTGCCACTCGCTCTTCGCCCTTCGCGCGGAACGCCAACGGCTCGGAGTAAAGATAGGTATGGAGAGTGAGAGGTAGATGTATTCGCCTAAATTGTTGCGGAACTGCGATCCAAATCCGTTGGCAGTACCTCTTCCCTGAGAGATATTGCGGTAATAACTTGTCTGGAGTCCGCCTCCGAGGGTGAGGCGCGGGAGAAGGTCGGCACGCTGGAGCTTCCAGGCATACTTCAGGTCCTCGGCATGCTGCTCCGCTATTTCCACGTTGTGGGGACCGTGCGGTGTGGCGTCGTTGGAAAGAAGCTTGCTGTTTTCTGCAAGCAGTTGGCCTGTTGTCAGCGGAAGGATACCAGGCTCACACCCCGCAAGACACAACGTGTCAGTGGTGGGGTAGTTCATCTCTGCCTTCAAAGCCAACAGGGCAAGATGCGCCTGATTCTTCTGATGCAGGAGGCTGTAATCGTCTTCTGCCACTTGGCTCTCCACCTGTACCACGTCAGGACGTGACCTCTCGCCGAGCTCGAAGAGGCGCCGGGTCTTGTGGAGCAGCGCCTGACTGTCGTTGAGCTTCTCCTCAGCGAGCACCACGCTCTTCTGTGTGTAGACAGCGTCGACAAACTTTGTCATCACGGCGATGGCTTTGTCGTCACCGGCTTTCTGCAACGTTGTCTCTGCCTGTGCCCTGGCGTTCTTAGCACGGTGGAAAGCATTGATGGTCTGTCCACCATCGAAGAGCGCAATGCTGGCTTCAACCGTATAATAGTTGTTGAATGTCGTGATGGTGTTATAGGTATTGGTCTCCGGATCAATGTTACGTCCCCAGGCATACTGTCCGCTGACCTGTCCCTGCACCGTGGGCAGGAAGTCGAGCCGTGAGGTCTTCACGTCATCGCCGCTCTGCTGCCGGTCTATGCATGCCCGCCTAAGGTCGTTGGAATGAGTGAGGGCATAGACGATACAGGAGTCCATCGTAAACTCGGGCGATTGAGCCAGTGTGGGTATGGCAGCCAACATAAACAATGATGTAATGAATGTCTTTTTCATACATCATTTCCATTGCCAATGTTGTGCCAAAAATATAAATGGATTGTTCCTAGCGGGTTATGGCTAAAGCCTGATCAGGCGAGTGTCCAATTATTGGACAACAGGTGTCTAGCAATTAGACAAAGGTAACAATAAATAGGCAGAAACCGACTTGGAATAACAAAAAAACAAAGTATCTGACTTACATTCATGTAACTTTTTGTATTTTTGCAAACATGAACAATACAACGATCCTGGTTGTCGATGACAACCGCAACATACTTGCCGCAGTGCGGATGGTGCTGGAGAATGTCTTTGGAAAGGTCATCTGCATCGCCAGTCCCTCCAACATTCCTGCCCGTCTGCGTGAGGACAAGCCTGACATGGTATTGCTCGACATGAACTTCCGGAGCGGTATCAACAGTGGCAACGAGGGGCTGTTCTGGCTGCATGAGATCAAACGTTTGAAACCTGACACCCAGGTGGTGCTTTTCACAGCCTATGCCAACATCGATCTGGCAGTGAGAGGAATCAAGGAAGGTGCGGCTGATTTCATCGTCAAACCGTTTGAGAACGACAGACTCATCGCTACACTTCAGGAGGCATACAGCAAGAACCACCGTCCGTCTCCCGACAGAAAGACGGAAGGTGACGGGGAATCTGCCATGTATTGGGGCTCATCTCCTGCCATGACCGATCTGAAGATGATGGTCGGGAAGGTAGCGCCCACCAATGCCAACATCCTTATTACAGGTGAGAATGGTACGGGTAAAGAGGTGCTGGCGCACGAGATACACCGGCTGTCACGCCGCAACGGTCATGCCATGTTGCCCATAGACATGGGGGCCATCACCGAAACACTCTTCGAAAGCGAGCTCTTCGGACACGTCAAAGGTGCCTTCACGGATGCCAAAAGCGACAAGCCCGGAAAGTTTGAACTGGCTGAAGGCGGCACGCTCTTCCTCGATGAGATCGGCAACCTGAGTTATGCGTTGCAAGCCAAGCTTCTCACAGCTCTGCAACGAAGGGCCATCGTCAGGGTGGGAGGCAGCAAGACCATTCCCATTGATGTGCGGCTGATCTGTGCCACCAACCGTGACCTTGCGGAAATGGTCAGGAAAGGACTGTTTCGTGAGGACCTGCTCTACCGCATCAACACGATCCATCTACACCTGCCTCTCCTGCGCGAGCGGCGGGAAGACATCGCCGGATTGGCATCACTTTTTCTCAACCGCTATGCACAGATCTATAACCGCGGCAACATGCAGATTGCAGAAGATGCCAAGACTGTCCTTGAGCGGATGCCTTGGCATGGTAATATCCGCGAACTGCAACATGCCATGGAGAAAGCTGTCATCCTTTGTGAGGAGAACACGATCCATGTCAAAGACCTTGAGGGTCAGGGAATGGAATACCGTGGCCTGCAAACGGGTCAACCGTCCATGGAGACCGGATCCCTGGCTGACATGGAGCAACAGATGATAGAGAAGACCATCAGGGATTGCCGTGGCAATCTGTCACAGGTGGCGGCACAACTCGACATCTCAAGGCAGACACTGTACAACAAGATGAAAAAATACGCCATTCAATGATCATTGAGACGATACTTGTTCTGGCGCTTGCCGGTTCATTAGGTGCAAATATCTGGTTATGGAGGAAGAGCCGGAAGAAGGCAGAGAGAGCGGGGTTCCTCTTGGAGGCTATCGACAACGGCGACTATAATTTCCGTTTCTCACAAGAGATGAAAAACAAGAGTGACCGTCAGCTGAACATTTATCTCAACAAGATAAAGGACATCCTGAGTCATGCCCGGGAGGAACAGAGGGAAAAGGAACGCTTCTACGAATACATCCTTGACGGCGTCGGCACCGGTATTCTCCTGATCGATGAGGAACGGGGATTCGTCTATCAGTGTAACCAGGCTGCAAAGAAAATGCTTAGACGGTCCACTATCAGCTATGTGGGGCAGATAGAAGACAGCTTGAAACGCTTCTCCACACGCCGTTCTTACTCGACTCTGAAAGGCAAGCGGATGCTCGTCATCGCCTTCAGCGACATTCATGGTGAACTGGCTAACCAGGAGATTGACGCATGGATCAAACTCATCCGTGTGCTTACCCACGAGATCATGAACACCATCACGCCAATTATCTCACTCTCCGCCACCATGCTCCCACAGAGTGAAGGAGAGGCAAGGGAGGGACTGATGGTAATCAACAAAACCGGCAGTGAACTCATGGACTTTGTAGAGAACTATCGGAAGTTCACGCACATCCCTGCTCCTCAGCCGAGAATTTTCTATCTCAAGGAATTTCTTGACCGCCAGATCCAACTGATCCGCACATTCATTGATGTCCCGTCCGGCATTGATCCCCGGCATCCTACGGGTGTCTTCCATCTCAGTGTTGCCCCGGACGACCTGATGGTGTATGCCGACGAGAGCCTCATAGCCCGTGTTGTTACTAACTTGCTGAAAAATGCTATTGAGGCTACCGTTCAACAGCAGGAGAAAAGAATAGACATCACTGCCTACGCGGATGAGAACGATAATGTGGTGATTGACATCACCGACAATGGCAGGAGAATTGACGAGGATATCGCCTCGCACATCTTTGTGCCTTTCTTCACAACCAAGGAGAAAGGCAACGGCATCGGCTTGCCCCTCTCGCGGCAGATGATGCGGGCGAGCAACGGCACGCTGGAGCTTGCACGCAACGAGCCGGGATGCGTCACCTTCCGTCTCACATTCCTGTAATGGGGGAAGAGACAGACAGAACACCTTTATGGGTATGACCAAAAAACGGCTGTATTTATAATCAGTTGAATAATGTTGCCGTTAAACTACATTAAAACATTCACACCAGTTTTGTTTGTTTAGAATAATGTGCCGATAATTGCACCGCAAAAATAACGATACACATGAAAAAGACCATTCTGCTTGTGAGCGCCCTGGCCCTCCTGGCTTCCTGCCAGCCGTCAGAGGATGAGAAAGCGGCACCACTGATGAACACCATCGACTCGCTCTATAAAGCCAAGAACTATCGTGCCACGCTCAACACCATCACGCGTCTGCGCGCTGAGCACCCGAAAGCCATCGAAAGTCGGGAAAAGGCATTGAAGTTCTGGCAGGATGCCTCCCTCAGGATGACACAGAATGACATCGGGTGCACCGACTCTGCCCTGCAGGCCACCATCCAGCAATTGAAGGCAGAAAAGAATCTCTACCGGAAGAACATGCTGCGCGTCAAACGTGACTCGCTGCAGACGCGTTATCAGGCACTCGTCGGCACCGTGCTCGTCATCCACCGCAGGCAGGCAGAAAAATAACTAGCGTTTTCTGCCATACACTCCTAAAAATTTAGTAACTTTGCAGACGTTAGGACTGATAGATTATGGCAGAACAGAATAAACAGACAGAATCCACAGACCAGGAATTCAAGGATATCATGGCGGAGTGCCGTGACATCTTCGCCAAAAAGCTCCACGACTATGGAGCATCGTGGCGTATTCTCCGCCCAACATCCCTCACCGACCAGCTCTTCATCAAGGCCAAGCGCATCCGCGACTTGGAGACGACGGGCAAGGCAATGGTCAATGAGGGCATCCGGCCCGAGTTCCTGGCTTTGGTTAACTATGGCATCATCGGACTCATCCAGCTCTCCTGCCCTACTGTCATCAATCCTGACATGACACCCGAGAAGGCACTCATGCTCTACGACGGTCTGGCGAGAGAGGCTTTCGAACTGATGCAGAAGAAGAACCACGACTATGGTGAGGCATGGCGTGACATGCGTGTGAGCAGTTACACCGACTTCATCCTTACGAAGATTGCCCGTATCAAAGTGTTGGAGGATCTTGACGGGAAAACTGCCATCTCGGAAGGCATCGACGCCAATCTGCTCGATATCATCAATTATTCTGTCTTTGGTGCTATCCGACTGAAATAATGTTTGAGAAAGATTATGGGGACAGACAATACACAACAACATAACTCCAGACGACTCAAGACTACAGCGTTGATCCTTTTGATCAACGTATGCCGTTTGCTGTTAGGAGCCGTATTTGTCTTCTCGGGATTTGTGAAGGCCGTTGACCCTATCGGCACACAATATAAGACACAAGACTATCTCGGTGCCATCGGCTTGGAAGGGATGATTCCCGACTGGGTGACACTCACGGCATCGGTTCTGCTTTCCGCCTTTGAGTTCAGCCTCGGCATCTTCCTCCTTCTTGCCATGCGCCGTCGTCTCGTATCGAAACTCACAGTGGCGTTCATGACCGTGGTGACGCTCATCACGCTGTGGCTCGCCTTGTTCAATCCCGTGAAAGACTGTGGATGCTTCGGCGACGCTATCCATCTGACAAACGTGCAAAGCCTGCTGAAGAACATTGTGCTGCTCGCTGCCTCGCTCGTCATAGCCTGGCAACCGCTTCGCATGATCCGTTTCCTCTCACGCTCCACACAATGGATAGCGGCCAACTACACTATCCTCTTTGTGCTTCTGCTCAGTGCTCACTGTCTCTACCATCTGCCACTCATTGACTTCCGCCCTTATCACATCGGCATGAACATCAAGAAAGGCATGGAGATACCGAAAGGTGCTCCACAGCCACAGTTTGAGACGACCTTCATCTTGCAGAAGAACGGAGTGAAGAAGGAATTTACGCTCGAAAACTATCCCGACTCCTCGTGGCAGTTTGTCGACTCAAAGACGGTGCAGACGAAAGAAGGCTATATGCCGCCTATCCACGACTTCTCCATACGGAAACCCGACGGCGACGACATCACGGACAGTGTTCTCTCGGCACGCGGCTATGTCTTCCTGCTTATTTCCCCTCATCTGGAGCAGGCTGACGACTCCAACTTCGGGGACATTGACCAACTCTATGAATACTGTCAAGAACAGAAGATTCCGTTCTATTGCCTCACGGCTTCCAACGACAAGGACATCCGTCATTGGGAAGATATCACGGGGGCGGAATATCCATTCTGTTTCACCGATGAGACAACGTTGAAGACCATCATCCGCAGCAACCCTGGTCTGTTGTTGCTGAAGAACGGTACCATCATCCGCAAATGGAGCCATAACGACATACCCTCAAGTGCCAGTCTGAACGCTCCGCTCTCTAAGCTCGGCATCGGTGCCCCGCCCAAGAAAGGTATAGGAACAGTGCTTCTTCAGGTAATCCTTTGGTTCTTCATTCCTTTGTTCCTTCTGGTCTTCGCCGACCGCACATGGGCATGGACGAAACGAATAATGAAAGTTAGGAGTTAGAAGTTAGTCATCAGATACATTAATCACTAAACATTAATAATTTAACATTATTGTTATGAGAAAGAAAATTGTAGCAGG
>CALJCU010000108.1 GCA_938023885.1 uncultured Prevotella sp.
CCTCGCACTCACCCTGCTACTCGTGCTCACCGGCTGCGGTAGCACCGACAGCACCACCGACGGCACACTCTATGAGCATGCTGCAGAGATTTACGCTCAGCTCGGCGATTATAAGTCAGCCGTCTCGTTCTGTCAGCAGGCTGTCAAGCATGGGGGAGATGCCAAGGCATTGGAGAAGAAAATAAGACTGTATCAAAAGAAGATAAAAAGATGAAGATACAATTTGGAGTAATAGCCATCTCAACATTGTTGTTAGTCGCTTCCTGTGGCACAAACAGGATGGCGGTCAAAGATACAAAGGCAACATTGCCTGCGTCCTCAAGGACTGAGACGACGACAAAGGCTATGAATGTCTCCTCTTTTGCCTTCGTGGAGACGGTAAACGACCGGAAAGTCAAGGCTGATAATATCGTTGCTGACCTCACGTTCTCTGCTACAATGGGCAGCAAGGATGTGTCGGTACCCGGCAGTTTGCACATGCGCAAGGATCAGATGATCCGCCTGCAGCTCTTTGTGCCGCTGATCCATACGGAAGTAGGACGTCTGGAGTTCACACCAGACTATGTACTCGTTGTAGACCGTTTGCATAAGCAGTATGTCAAGGAAGATTATAACAAACTCGACTTCCTCCGGGCTAACGGCTTGGACTTCTATGCCCTTCAGGCATTGTTCTGGAACCAGCTCTTTCTCCCGGGGACAAAGACGGTGGATGAAGGTGATGTGTCGAAGTTCAAGGCTGACCTCAGAGCGTTCCTGTCAGTTTGATAAGTGGCAGTCTTTCTTATCTGTGGAATACAGACCGTGAATCGGGACAGATTAACGATGTGAAAGCCTCCTATTCATCGGCTCAGCATGGCAGTTCAACACTTACGATGAAATATGCTAAGTTTAAGGCAGTCGGCACAAAGACTTTCCCGTCTTATGAGGAACTGACTTTCCAGACCACAGCCACGAAGAAGGCACAGAAGGTAACGATGATCCTTGATATGGATGAACTTTCGACTTCGTCCAAATGGAGTACGGAGACAACACTCCCTTCTAAATACAAGCAGATTGAGGCTACGGATATCTTCTCCAAACTATTCAGTATGTAATAAGATAGGATGAAACACATTATTATATATAGGATCTGTTTATTACTTGCTGTGTTCGTGTCTGTGCCTTCTTTCGCTCAGAACAAGAAGACTGTGGCTCGTAAGATGAACCGTATGGCGCAGACTACGAAGCAAACAAGCAACACGCATGGTAAAGTCGTTTCTAAGAAGCGGAAGAATGCAGTGACTTACACCAATGCTTCTATCCGTAAATTGCAAAGCCAGCGTGCGGATATCCAACGGAAAATCAAGGAACAGGAAAAGGCTTTGCAGGAGAACAAGGAGAATGTCAGTAAGAAACTGAATGAGCTAATGAGAATCAATGGTGACATTGACAAGAACCAGCAGAACATCAATAGTATTCAGAAAGACATCCATCATATCAACGGCAATATCGGTATTTTAAAGTCACAACTCAACACGCTGAATGCACAGTTGAAAGACCGTCAGAACAAATACATCAAATCGATGCGCTACATGGCGCGTCACCGTACGGTTCAGGATAAGCTGATGTTTATCTTCTCCGCAAAGAATCTTTATCAGATGTACCGCCGCCTGCGTTTCGTGCGCGAGTATGCCAACTATCAGAAGGCTCAGGGCGAGGCGGTGAAAGCCAAGCAGGCGCAGGTGTCTACCAAGCACAGTCAGCTGCAGCATGTCAGGGGGCAGAAGAACAACCTGCTCTATAAAGGTCAGCAGGAACATGCCAAACTTGAGGCTAACAGGAACCAGCAGCAGGAGATTGTCAATGGCTTACAGAAACAACAGGGTACCATCCGTGTCCTCATCGCCGAGCAGCGTAAGAAAGACGCTGCACTGAACGCCGAGATTGACCGTCAGGTGGAGATAGAAGTAGCAAAGGTGCGTGCCCGTGCTGAGGCAGAGGCGCGTCGTCAGGCTGCGGCACAGGCTGCTGCTCGCCAGCGTCGTGCAGCAGAGCTGGCACGAAAGAAAGCGGCTGCAGAGGCTGCAGCGCGTGAGAACGCACGTCGTATCGCAGAGGCCAAAGCCCGTGAGCAGGCTGCAGCGGCGGCTGCGCAGAAAGCACGTGAGGCGGCAATCGCTGCGCAGAAAGCGCGTGAGGCGGCTGCGGCGGAAGAGAAACGTAAAGCTCAGGAGATAGAAGCTGCGGCAGCAGCAAAGAAAACGGCGGCTGAGCAGGCTGCACGTGAGGCGGAGGCTGCACGTGAGGCTGCTGAGCGTAAGCAGGCAGCCGATGCGGCACGTGCAAAGAAAGAGATTGCGGAGGCCAGGCAGGATCAGCAGGATGCACAGGAGTTTTCATCCGTCGATAGGATGATGAACAATGGCTTTGAGGCGAACCGCGGTCGTCTGCCGATGCCCATCACGGGTAATTACCGTATCGTGAGCCACTTCGGACAGTATAGTGTCTCAGGTCTTAAAGGCGTGACACTCGACAACAAGGGTATCAACATCATGGGTGGCGCGGGCTGTAAGGCACGCGCTATCTATGACGGCGAGGTGAGTGCCGTACTCAGTTATGTAGGCACGGTGGTCGTCATGCTCCGTCATGGTGCTTATATCTCTGTCTATTCCAACCTTAGTTCGGCGAGTGTGAGTCGTGGTCAGCATGTCTCGACGCGACAGATCCTCGGCACCGTGGGTCCCGACCATATCCTCCAGTTCCAGCTTCGCAAAGAGCGCGCAAAGCTCAACCCGGAAGTGTGGTTGGGGAGATAAATAATAGTGGCGCCATTCAACTTATGATGATAATAAAGGGTTCCATGTGGTTGCATTCAATGATGTATTTGCAGAGCCTCACCCTGCACTAAGATAAACCGTATACGAACTTAACGGAATTATTTGCTTAAAAACTTGTGCGTTTCGTAGAAATAGTTCTTCGTTCAAGAAAAATGAGGACTTTGAATCTTTTAGTAAAAATGAAATAGATGTGTATAATAAATTCCTGAGAGACAAGATTCTTATTAAGAAGATAACAGAAATTGCACAAGCTAATTCTGACAAGAAACATACTTTGTTTATAGCAAAGAGGAATATAAAACTCCTTGACTTTTGTAGGCATTTTATGAGGAAGAGTTCATTGCAGAATGGCATAGACGTTCTGGATAAGTAAAGTAGAAATCATCATGGAGAAGATCAAGCACATTTGGTTTGACAAGAATCGGATCTTTATGCAAACGTTATCGGGAAAGACTTATAGCAGGCCTTTAGAAGCATATCCCGAACTGATGGAGGCATCTACCGAACAGCGCAATGATTATACGATCTGTGATGACGGTGAAGCCATTCGTTGGGATGCTATAGATGCTGATACGCATATATCCGGTTTCTTGGAGACTACGGAGCCTAAGGATAATGAGATCGGAGCATTGTTTGCTAAGTATCCTTGGTTGAACGTATCTGAGGTGGCACGTCGGCTGAATATCAACAAGAGCCTGCTTGCAAGGTATATTTATGGAATATCCAAACCGGGCAAGGAGCGGGTTCAACAGATTAAGGATGCTTTGCACGAGTTTGGAAAGGAGTTACTGAGTGCCTGAAGACTTCCTTACCTACCTTACACCTTACACACCTTACAATAAGCTTTTTCTAAGGATGCAAAGCCTCTAGTTATCTTTCGAGAATCTTCAGATACGTATAGAACGCATCTCTCATCTCGCTGATACAGATATACTCGTCGGCGGAATGGGAGCGCGACGGCTCACCCGGGCCGAGCTTGAACGACTGCCACGGCATGAGCGCCTGATCACTGAGCGTCGGGGAGCCGTAGGGCTTGAGTCCGAGACTGACGCAGCGCTGGATGAGCGGGTGCTCGGGGTCGATATGCGAGGAGTGGAGGCGGAAGGAGTGGGCATGAACCTCACCCTTGACATGTTGCTTGATGATGTCGAACACCTCCTCGTTGGTATAATATTCATTTGTGCGCACATCCACGAGCATCGTGCAAAGGTCGGGGATGACGTTGTGCTGAGTACCGGCATTGACCACGGTGAGTGTCATCTTCGTGGGTCCGAGCAACGGACTGACCTTCTGAAACTTATAATCCCGAATCCATATCATGTCGTCGAGAGCTTCGTAGATGGCGTTCACACCCTCGTTGCGTGCAGCATGTCCGCTTTTGCCATGTGTGATGACATCGAGCACCATGAGTCCTTTCTCAGCTATGGCAGGCTGCATGCCTGTAGGCTCACCGACGATGGCGACATCAATCTTCGGGAGCAGAGGCAGGGCGCGGGCGAAGCCGTCCTTGCCCGACACCTCCTCCTCGGCTGAGGCAAGGTAGACGTAGTTGTAAGGCTGGGGACGGAGTGAGAGCCAGCGGAAGACCTGCAGCAGCGTCGTCAGTCCACCGCCGCAGTCGTTGCTGCCGAGCCCGTAAAGTTTGTCGCCTTCAAGTGTCGGCTTGAGAGGGTCGCGCGTCCAACTGTCCGCTGGCTTCACCGTGTCGATATGGGCATTGAGCAACAGTGTCGGCTTTGAACCGTCCCAGTCGGGTGACAGCACCCATACGTTGTTGCCCTCGCGGTGAGGTGCCAGGCCATAGGTTATCATTTGCTTTTCCATGATATCCGCTGCAGCCGTCTCGTTGCGGCTCACCGAGGGCGTGGCTATGAGCTGCTTGAGCAGTTCCACTGCATCGTTCACATAATCTTCCTGTCTCATACGTTTCTTTGTTTACTGGCAAAATTAAAAAAAAGATTTAATATCCTTTGAATATTTGCCATTATTATTTTATCTTTGCAACAAATAAAACCTAAGTATATGCAAAACAGGCCACATCTGTCAGTGCTCATCCACTCTCAGGCAAAGAAGTATGGCAATCGGACTGCCCTTGTCCGTCAAGGTTTCGGCAGCTCCAAGTGGACCGAGGTCTCATGGAATCAGTTCTCGCAGAACGTCAAGAAGGTCAGCAATGCCCTCCTTGCGCTCGGACTGAAGCCACAGGAGAAGATTGCCGTCTTCTCGCAAAACTGTGCAGAGTACCTGTACACAGATTTTGGCGCATACGGTATCCGTGTCATCTCTATCCCGTTTTATGCCACCACGTCGGGGCTGCAGATCCAGTATATGATCAACGACGCGGGTGTACGTCTCGTCTTTGTAGGCGAGCAGGAGCAGTATGACAAAGCCCACCGCGTCCACGCCCTCTGTCCTACACTGGAGCGCATCATCGTCTTTGACCGTCATGTGCGTCTGAGCATGCACGACCCTGAGGCGATGTATTTCGACGATTTTATCAAACTTGGCGAAGACTTGGCTCATGAGCAGGAGGTTGAGGCACTGTGGAAGCAGGCTAACGAGGAAGATCTCTGCAACATCCTCTATACGAGCGGTACGACGGGTGAGTCGAAAGGCGTGATGCTCACTTATGGACAGTATGACGCCGCCATGAAAGCAAATGACGCCTGTGTGCCGGTGGGTGAGAACGACCGCGTCATCAATTTCCTGCCTTTCACCCATATCTTTGAGCGAGGTTGGGCGTATCTCAGTCTCACAGAGGGTGCTACGCTTATCGTCAACACCAATCCGCATAAGATCCAGGAATCGATGCGTGAGACTCATCCGACTTGTATGTCGAGCGTGCCGCGCTTCTGGGAGAAAGTGTATCAGGCAGTGAAGGCAAAGATTGACCGCTCCAGCATCACGCAGCAGAAGATATTCTACAGTGCATGGAACATCGGAAAACGCTACAACATCGATTATCTCTCTAAAGGCAGGCGCCCGCCTCTGACGTTGTGCTTGAAGTATGCCATCGCCGACAAGGCAGTGCTCTGCCTGGTACGTAAGCAGATTGGTCTTGAGCATCCGAACATCTTCCCCACAGCCGGCGCTTATGTCTCACCCGAGGTGGAGGAGTTCGTGCACAGCATTGGCATCTGCATGATTGTGGGTTACGGCTTGACAGAGAGCCTCGCCACGGTGTCGTGCGACCGCAAAGGTGAGCCGTTCACGATAGGCAGTTGCGGACGTCCCATCAACAGCATACAGATTAAGATCGGTGATCACAACGAGATCCTCCTAAAAGGTCCGACGATAACGAGAGGCTATTACAACCGCCCGGAGCTGAACGAGGAGACTTTTGATGCCGACGGCTTCTTCCATACGGGGGATGCAGGCTATCTGAAGAATGGTGAGCTCTATCTCACGGAGCGTATCAAGGATCTCTTCAAGACGAGCAACGGCAAGTATATCGCACCGCAGATGATCGAGTCGTTGCTCTTGGTGGATAAGTTCGTTGACCAGGTGGCTGTCATCGCCGACCAGCGTAAGTTCGTCTCAGCCCTCGTCGTACCGGAGTACAGTGAGCTCGAGGCCTGGGCACGTCAGCACGGTATTCGTTTTGCTGACCGTGCAGAACTGTGTGAGAACAAGCAGGTCATCGACATGATGACAGAGCGTATTGACACATTGCAGCAAGGTTTGGCCCACTACGAGCAGATCAAGCGCTTCACGTTGTTGCCCCACCATTTCTCCATGCAGAACGGTGAGATGACGAACACGCTGAAACTGCGCCGGCCTATCGTCAACGAGCATTATAAAGACATCATCGACGACATGTATGCGAATACACCGTCGGACGGAATAATAACGAAGCAAAGAAAATGATTACAGCAGATCAACTGAAAGATGTGTTGGACCGCACCGAGAAGCTCCATCACTATCTCGGCATTGACCAGAAGAAGATTGAGTTTGAAGAAGAGCAGTTGCGTACGCAGGCTCCCGACTTTTGGGATGACCCGAAGCAGGCTCAGGCTCAGATGAAGAAAGTGAGAGGCATTGGGAAATGGCTCGGCGGCTATAAGCAGTGCAGGCAGTATGCCGATGAACTGCAGCTAGCCTTCGACTACTATAAGGAAGACCTCGTCACGGAAGAAGAGGTCGATGCCGACTATGACAAGGCGGTGAAGTGTATTGAAGACCTGGAGCTGAAAAACATGCTCCGCCAGGATGAAGACTCTATGGATGCCGTGCTGAAGATCAACTCCGGTGCAGGCGGCACGGAGGCTCAGGACTGGGCGCAGATGCTCATGCGTATGTATATGCGCTGGTGTGAGGCTCATGGTTATAAGACGACCATTACCGACCTGCAGCCGGGTGAGGAAGTCGGCATCAAGAGTATGACGATGACCATTGAAGGTGGCGAGTATGCCTATGGCTTTCTGAAGAGTGAGAACGGTGTGCACCGCCTCGTGCGTGTGTCTCCTTACAACGCTCAGGGCAAGCGCATGACAAGTTTCGCCTCTGTCTTTGTCACGCCCCTTGTCGACGATACGATTGAGGTCTATGTAGACCCGGCGAAAGTGAGCTGGGATACGTTCCGCTCCAGTGGTGCGGGTGGTCAGAACGTCAACAAGGTGGAGTCGGGTGTGCGTCTCCGTTATCAGTATGAGGACCCCGACACGGGTGAGAAAGAGGAGATCCTCATTGAGAACACCGAGACGCGTGACCAGCCGAAGAACCGGGAGAAGGCCATGAAACTCCTGAAGAGTCAGCTTTATGATCGTGCGCTGAAGAAGCAACAGGCTGAGAAGGCGAAGATTGAGGCAGGCAAGAAGAAGATTGAGTGGGGCAGTCAGATCCGTTCCTATGTCTTCGATGACCGCCGCGTGAAAGACCACCGTACGGGCTATCAGACATCTGATGTAGACGGTGTGATGGACGGTAAGATAGACGGTTTCATCAAGGCGTACCTTATGGAGTTCGCCGAGAGCGATGCAGAGAAAGAAAACTAAAAAGCGATAATATTATGGGAAACAATAAGAAAGAGCAATTGAAGCACATCCCCGCTAAGGAGGTGAACGCAGCCTCCATAGCGAAAAAGCGCATGGAGCATCAGAATAAACAGAAGAATCAGGGCGAGCTTGTGGTGAAATGGATCTTCGGGGTCCTTGTCGCCCTCGCTGTCGTCTACATGATCTGGTCGATGTTTATTGTTCAGTAAAAATACAGGGCCGGCATGTGCCGGCCTATTTTATATTATGAGTGGATTAGAAATAGAACGTAAGTTCCTGGTCAGGCATGGCGGTGCCTTCAAACGTGTCGCCTCGTCGGTGAGTCATATCCGACAGGGTTACATCCCGGCAGAGGGTGCCACGGTGCGTGTCCGTGTCCGTGACGACAAGGCTTACCTCACCATCAAGAGCAAGAGCGTGGATGATGGCATGACACGCTATGAGTTTGAGAGGGAGATAACGCCCGACGAGGCTTCTCATCTGATGAAACTCTGTCAGGGTGGTGTCATCGACAAGCACCGTTACCTTGTGAAGGTCGGCAACCACACGTTCGAGGTCGACGAGTTCCATGGCGCCAACGAGGGGCTCGTGATGGCAGAAGTGGAGTTAGACAGTGAGACGGAGGCTTTCGATAAGCCCGGTTTTCTCGGTCCTGAGGTCACGGGTGACAAGCATTTCTACAACTCTTACATGCTGTCCAATCCTTATAAGAACTGGAAGCAGTCGGTGGCAGAGGAATATAGATAAGTTTTTCTTTCTTATGTCAGAAGAGAGAGCAAGTTTCGGCAGTAAAATCGGTATGATATTAGCCACTGCAGGCGGTGCGGTGGGCTTGGGGAACATTTGGCGTTTCCCTTATATGGCGGGTCAGAACGGCGGTGCGGCGTTCATTATCATCTATATCTGTTGTGTATTTTTGTTGGGTATCCCTTGCATGGTCTCCGAGTTTATCATTGGCCGTCATGGTGCTGCTAACACGTATCGGGCCTATTCACGGGTAGCGCATGGGTCCGTATGGAAATATGTAGGATTTCTCGGTGTGCTCACGGGCTTTCTTATCACGGGTTATTATGCCGTCATCTCAGGCTGGTGTATGCAGTACGTCTACGCCTCTATCATGGGACAGCTCCATGGCGATGCCGACTTCGTAAAACAGTATTTTGCCGACTTCTCTCAGAGTGGCGTGCAGCCGATCTTTTGGCTCATCCTCATCATGCTTGTAACCCATTCCGTCATCATCCACGGTATCCGTGGAGGTATTGAGAAGGCGTCGAAACTGATGATGCCTACGTTGTTCATCTTATTGCTCGTCATCGTGGTCTGCTCTTGCCTGTTGCCGAATGCTGGAAAAGGCATTGAGTTCCTCTTCAAGCCCGACTTCTCTAAAGTGGACAGTGGCATGTTTCTCGGTGCCCTTGGCCAGTGCTTCTACTCGCTGAGTATTGCTATGGGATGTATTTGCACCTATGCTTCATACTACACGCGTCAGACAAATCTCCTGACTTCTGCCGTGCAGATCTGCTCCATCGATACGCTGGTCGCTATTCTTGCAGGTTTGATGATTTTCCCAGCTGCTTTCTCTGTAGGCGTGAACCCTGATAGTGGTCCTTCGCTGATCTTCATCACGTTGCCGAATGTCTTCAATGAGGCTTTCGAGGGACTGCCTGTGTTGGGATGGATCGTTTCGCTGCTGTTCTATCTCTTGCTCTCGGTAGCTGCTCTGACCTCCCTCATCTCTCTCCACGAGGTCTCCACAGCGTTCTTCTATGAGGAGTTGCATATCTCACGTAAGAAGGGAGCCGTCATTGTGACCGTAGCATGTACTGCCATTGGTGCCGTCTGCTCCTTGTCCTTGGGTGACTGGAGCGGCCTGAAGATTGGAGGTAAGCCGCTGTTCGATGTCTTCGACTTCGTGACGGGTCAGATTTTCCTCCCCGTTGGCGGCTTCCTGACATGTGTCTTCCTCGGCTGGGTCGTGCCGAAGACACTGGTGAAGGATGAGTTTACGAACTGGGGCACGGTGTCACAGCGGTTCTTCGGTATCTATCTCTTCCTTGTACGTTTTGTGGCACCGTTGTCCATCCTCGCCATCTTTCTCCATCAGTTTGGAGTGATTTAGCAGGGGGAACGGGTAAGGGTAGGCCCTTTCAGGGACCTGTGAGACTTGGCCGATTGAAGCATTAATTCACCCTGCATAACTCAAAATACTATCAATATCCTTTGTGAGAGTCCAAAGGATTGTTTAACTTTGCAATACCACTTAATGCAACAACTGTTACTGTAACGGCTGTTGCGTTAGAAATTATAGAAATTTATGGAACGAGGCAGTTTCGGTACTAGGATAGGCGTGGTGCTCGCCACTGCCGGCTCGGCAGTAGGCTTGGGAAACATCTGGCGCTTCCCTTACATGACGGGTCACGACGGCGGTGCGGCGTTCATCGCGGTCTATCTCGCCTGCGTCCTGGTGCTCGGCATCCCGGGAATGATTGCCGAGTTCGTTGTGGGGCGGCATGGTGCCGCCAATGCCGCGCGTGCCTATACGCGCGCCGGAGGCAACAGGGCGTGGGGGGCCGTGGGATTCATCGGTGCACTGACTTCCCTCATCATCCTCGGTTTCTATTCCGTCATCGCAGGCTGGTGCCTGCAGTACCTCTTTGCCTCTATCATAGGCAACATCAATGGCGATGCAGCTTATGTGCAGGAATATTTCAAGAGGTTCTCGTCCTCACCCATTGAGCCTGTCGTCTGGACCATCGTGTTCATTATCATCACCCACCTCGTCGTGGTACGCGGCATACGCAGAGGCATTGAGAAAGTGAGCAACATCCTCATGCCGACCTTGTTCATCCTGTTGCTCGTCATCGTCGCGGCCTCGTGTACACTGCCGGATGCCGGCAAGGGTATCGGTTTCCTGTTCAAGCCTGACTTTTCCAAAATTGACCATCAGATTATCTTCGACGGTCTTGGACAGGCGTTCTTCTCCTTGTCCTTGGGTACGGCCTGCCTCTGCACCTATGCTTCTTATTTCACGCGGCAGACCAATCTCTTGAAATCATCCGTACAGGTGGCGGTTGTCGACACTCTCGTCGCTATCCTCGCGGGACTGATGATTTTCCCTGCTGCGTTCTCCGCAGGCGTAAATCCCGACAGCGGTCCGTCACTCATCTTCATCACGCTGCCGAATGTCTTCCGGCGTGCGTTCACACCGGTTCTCGGTTATATCATCGGAGTCTTATTCTATGCGCTCCTTGCCCTTGCTGCCCTCACCTCAACGATCTCCATGCACGAGATCGGTACGTCCCTCTTCTTCGAGGAACTTCATGTCTCACGGCCGAAAGGAGCCGCCATTGAGACCGCCGTCGCTATCATGATAGGTGTCGCCTGCTCACTCTCCTGTGGGGCAGTGGACATCACTGTATGCGGAAAGTGTCTCCTCGACTTCTGCGACTTCCTGACATCGAACATCCTTCTGCCTCTCGGCTCCTTCGCGACCTGTATTCTCGTCGGCTGGATAGCACCACGTAAGATGGTATGTGATGAGTTCACCAACTGGGGCACGGCTTCCGTCCGTGCTTACGGCTTCTGGCTGTTCCTCGTCCGCTTCGTCTCCCCACTGTGTATCGCCGTGGTATTCCTGCATCAGTTGGGCATTATTTAACAACCTGTCACTTAATAAAATGCATCTTCGTGATCTACATTATATCCGTCGGTCCGACCGCCGCGTCATCTGGTTTCTGTTGGTCATCTTCGTCATCGTCAGCGCTGTTTTGTGGTTCTTCTATGATAAAGAACCGATGGTCAGTACGGTACCTGACGGTGACTCGGCCATGATGAGCCGTAGAGGCGGAAGCTATTATCCTAATGGCTTTCCGCGAGGCGGAAGCAACCGTTTTTATGCTGTACCGGGCCGTGCGGTGAGCCGATTTCCCTTTGACCCGAACACCGCAGACTCCACGGAGCTCCTTGCGCTCGGCCTTGCTCCCTGGCAGGTACGGAGCATCTATCGCTATAGGGCTAAGGGTGGTGTCTTCCGCAAGCGGGAGGATTTTGGGCGCATCTATGGACTGACACGCAGGCAGTACCGTGACCTCGCACCTTATGTCCGTATCGGTGCCGACTA
>CALJCU010000109.1 GCA_938023885.1 uncultured Prevotella sp.
GCCTCGATGGTTGTCCTGCCCCCTACCGCTCCGGTGGCCGTGGCCGAGGAGAAGGCCGAGGCCAACGCCGCCGGACAGGCCTCTGAGCCCACCGGTCAGTCACCCCAGGAGCCCCCGTACACGGCCGCGCCTCTGCCCACGGTCCAGATCGACGGTGTCGCCTGGGGCCAGCTCGTTGTCGGCGATGTGGTCTACGTCGTCGGCGAGTTCCACAATGCCCGCCCGGCCGGAGCGCCCAAGGGGCAGCAGGAGGTCCCGCGGTCCAACATCCTGGCCTACGACCTCAATACCGGAGAGCTCATCGAGGACTTCGCTCCCAGTCTCAACGGCGCGGGAAGAAGCCTGGCTGTCTCTCAGGACGGCAAGACCCTTTACGTCGCCGGAGAGTTCGACCAGGTCAACGGCGAGGTGCATAGCCGCATGGCCGCCTTCGACATCTTCGTATTGGCATTCTTGATGGTGTGTGCTTCATCAAGACAGACTACGTTCCATTCCCTCCCAGTGAGGTCATCCTGCTGAATATTCAACAAACCATATGTGGTGATTATAACGTCTCCAGCCTTTGCCTTCTTAATATCTTTTGAACGATCCTCACTCTGATTGAGAATAGTGAGATTCAGTGTTGGTGCAAATCGCTGAAGTTCATTACGCCAGTTAGGTACGACAGAGGATGGCGCGACAATCAATGATGGTCCGTTTTCGCTCTGTTCAAGCAGCAAGGTGATAGTTTGAATGGTCTTACCCAATCCCATATCATCAGCAAGGCATACGCCTGCTCCCCATGCTGTCAACCTTGACATCCATTCAAATCCCTCTTCCTGATAGTCACGTAGCTGTGCCTGCAAGGTCTTGGGCACAACAGGAATCGTCTTACTGCATGCTTCAATGCGCTGACGTAAGGCATCCATAGTCTCATTACGCTTTATATTCAAGGATGTATCATCTAATAAATCGCCTAACAAAGAGACTGCAGCAGGTGCTATCTGCAGATGTGAACGATTCTCGGTCGTTACTGTGTCAAGTCGTTTAAGTATGCGTGAGAGCTGGGTGCTTATCGTAATAAATTCATTATCACCGATAAGAATATACTTCTGATGAGTGCTCTGATGCATCAGTCCGAGCAGCTTTTGAAGGGAAATGACCTGCCCCTCGCTAATTTCAATATCACCTTCGACCTCAAACCAGTTATTCTTTGATTTAAAAGAAA
>CALJCU010000110.1 GCA_938023885.1 uncultured Prevotella sp.
CGCAACTATGCTATGATGAACGAGTACTACTTCCATACAATGCACCACGAGTTCACGCACATCCTCAACCAGAAGAAAGCCTTCAGCGACAGCTATCAGCTCATCACCGAGAGCGGATACGTCAGCGGTAACTGGTACCAGAAGGGCAGCTACGCCGCCCATCGGGCAGGCTTTGTCACGCCCTACGCCATGAGTGAGCCGAATGAGGACTTTGCAGAGATGATGTCGGTCTATGTCACCGGCTCTCCGGCACAGTGGCAGGCTATCATTGATGAATCAGGCACCAAAGGCGCTGCACTCCTCAACCAGAAGCTCACGATGATACGCAGCTACATGAAGAACTCATGGGGGCTTGACATCGACAAGCTGCGCGACATCGTACAGCGCCGCGCAGGAGAGATCAGCACGCTCGACCTGGGGACTTTGAACTAAGGCACAACTATTATTATAACAACACAACTATAATAATACGATTTCATTATGAAAAAGATAAATAATATTATACTCATCAGCGCAGCCGTACTCGGCCTCTCGTCCTGCTCCCTGCACGACGACACCGAGCTCTTCAGTGAACCTGCGGCTGAGCGTGTCGAGAAGAGCGTGGCCGCCGACAAGACGCTCCTCGAGTCGGCCTCCAACGGTTGGGAGCTGCACCTCTGGACAGGCAAGAACTACAGCGCCGGCGGATACACATATCTCATGAAGTTCGCCAACAACAAGGTGACCGTGAGCAGCGACATCGCCTCTCCCGACAGGAAGACAACCTCCAGCTATGATGTCATCGCCGATCAGGGTCCCGTGCTGACGGTCAACACCTTCAACGAAATATTCCACCTTCTTGCACAGCCTTCGATGGACGACGACGATGGTGAACAGATGGACTATGAGTTCGTCATCACACGCACGACCAACGACTCCATCTGCCTCCGCGGAAAGAAATGGGGCAACCACATGGTTATGACCCGTATTCCCGACAACACATCCTGGGCTGACGAGATCTCGAAGATAAAAAACATGGAAAGCAGCATGATGGTGAGCTACAAGCTCATGGACGGCACCGACACCCTCGGCGACATCAAGCTCAGCAACGGCCGCATGCTCACCTACACCCGGAAGGACGGCAACTATTCCAACATCCCTTACTACGTCTCCACGACGGGAATCGTGCTTGCCCAGCCGCTCACTGCCAACGACAAGACAGTGCAGAACCTTGACTACGATGCCAACAGCATGTCGCTCACCTCACGCGATGCGGGTGCCAAAGGACTGACGTTCGCCGTTGACCTTCCAAAGGACTGGATGGCTTACAACGACTTTGCCGGCGACTACACCATGACGACCAACTGGGGTACCAGGAAGGTGATACTCCGCCTCGTGCCTGCCGGCGACGGTTCCACCTATCTCCTGAGAGGCATGAACCCCAACTACGACATCGTACTGACCTACAGCCGTGCAACGGGCAGGCTGAGCATGAACACGCAGAAGCTCTGCGACGTCGGCGGCAACCAGCTGTGGCTCTGCTCCTGGAACGCTTTCGGCAAAGGTTATTTCACGTGGTCGACGGATGCCGGTATGACCCTCTCACGCGACACAAGCAAGGAAGGCACCGTACTGAAGTTAGCCTCCAACGATTACACAGGTCTCACTACCGACTCATACATTCTCATGTTCTTCTCCGGTACACCGAGCAGCAGCACGAGAGTAGGCAGCGCAAAGGGTCAGTCAGACTATTATATGGCTTGCGGCGACTATCGCCTCCTAGGACCTCAGGCAATGACAAAAGTTAAATAACCGCTCTGCATCATGAAAAACATCAAGACAATCATATTGGCTGCATGCGCCGTGACGCTTGCCCTGGCCTCCTGCAGGGACGACAACGACACGACAGCACAGCACATCAGCGTCATTTCGGTGACATCTACCTCCTTCGAGGCTACCGGCGGTACCGACACCATCGTTGTGGACCGCTCCATAGCCTCTGCCTACACCAACGCGGCATGGGCGACGGTGACAACCGGCAACGCCTCCAACACCGTCTATGTCACGGCGGCAACCAACAACAGTAAGGAGTCGCGTCACGGCATCGTCGTCATCAAGTCGGCTCCCGCCGATTCTACCATCGTCGACATCGACCAGCTCGGTTCGGTGTTTTCCACATCGCTGCCCAAGTCGCTGGTGCTCAATGACGACGCTCAGACGAAGAGCTACAGCCTCTCGGCAACGGGTACGTCCACGATCACAAGTTCTGCCGACTGGCTCACAGCCGCCATCGACAACAGTACCATCAGCCTCACGGCTACCGCCAACAACACCGGCGCACCCCGTACGGCTACCGTCACGATCAATAGCGGGAGCGGGACCTACACTTCCACCGTCACGCAGGCGGAGTTCAGCAAGGAGTATGCCGGCGGCTACTATCTGCTCGACGGCGACAGCCTCGCTGCAGGTAAGATGGCAGGAACAAAGGTGGAGCTGAAAGAAGTTTCCGGCAAGAAGGTCCTCTTCTTCGCCTAGCTCAACGCCACACTGCCTGTGACATGGAACGATGCCACATCCACGCTGACCATCGCCGGTGGAACATCCATGGGTACACTCGCCGTGGGCAAATCCACCTATTATCTCTTTGCCGACCTCATGGCTACAGACGGCTATCTCTATTGGGACAAGACCATCACCTATTCGGCAAAACTCACCTACAACGAGAAAGCCAAGGCCATCGTGAGCAACTTTGTTGACGACGGCACCATCTCGTCCGACGTGAAGGTCAACGGTCTGAGCATCGACTCCTTCAAGGCGAAAGAGCTGTCAGGCGACAACTATGCCGGCCCTCTCATCTCCTTCGGCAACCCCGTACTCTACAAGGTACCGGCAGGCGAAGGAGCGAAGAAGCTCATCCGTGCAAAGGTAAGACTGAAGAAATAAAAAGTTTTGCATGCGGGGACCGAACGCAACCATCATATCAGCACCTTGATCTTCTTGTACTGTGCCCTATACTCTCCCGGCGTGCAACCTTTCAGGCGCCGGAAGGTACGGTTGAAGTTACTCATGTTGTTGTAACCACAGAGGAAACAGATCTCACTGATGCTCTCCTCAGAGTCGACAAGCATGCGGGTGGCATAACCCATACGGATATCAGTGATATAACCGGACAGGGTACGGCCGGTATGCTGACGGAAGAAACGGCTGAAGGACGTGCGGCTCATATTGGCAAGTGCCGCCACATCCTTGAGTTTTATCTCGTGCTGATAGTTGTGGCTGATATACTCCTTGACCTTCAGCACGCGCTTACTGTCGTCCTGCACCCTGACCTTGGCGTAGCTTGTCGTGGCGAGGGTGTAGGCTTTCTCACTCAGCGAGAGCGAGTGAAGGATCTCAATGAGCTGCATCGTAGCCCGGAAAGGATCCTGCAACTTGGCAATGGTGTCGAGCTTGTCGTACACCTTCGCGATATCGTTCTTCGGAAAAGCGAGACCTTTCTTCGCCCGCCGGAGCATATTATAGATGGTACGGAAAGGGGCATGGTCAAAGAAACTGCCCTCACCGAAACCAAAGTCAAACTGGATGGTTATCTCCCGGATGTCGTCACTATGGCACGCCCCCTGCTCCCAGGCATGCTCAAGCTCATAACTCGTGATAAGGGCAAGGTCGAAATCGCCTATCACCTCGTTGCTGTCACCCACGATACGCCGGGCACCGGCAGCATTCTCCACAAAGTTAAGTTCTGCACACTCATGCCGGTGCACGGGATAGTCGAACTCTTTCTTATGCCGTTCGACGATATAGATTCCGTCCTTGCCCTGCAAAGGCGTAATCTCATGCAATATCTGGTATTCACCCATAGCTTATATCTTCCAAAGCTTATATCTTCTAAAAGTCACGTTCCATCAACTCCAGACACATACGCGTATTGTGATACGGACATTTCCAGAAGCCGGCCTTGTCATCGCTGAGGTTCAGCGTTCCGTCGCCGAGCACAGCCCAGTGCCACTCACCGTTTTCGTGATCCACGAGATGCCCGTCGATATACTGCCAACACCGCTCAGCGATACGCAGGGCATCCTTGTCGCCGAAATGCTGATAGAGGTTGACATGCCCGATGACACACTCGCACTCTACCCACCACTGACGCTGACGGTCGTAGCGCCCCGTGTCTTTCCTGTGCTCGTAGATCATCGATCCGTCAGGCTGCAAGCCTTCGTCGGCAGCGTGGGCAATGTTTCTCACAACTGATTCCGACTCATGGGTAAGGGTCTTGTCGTCGAGGACGAGGAGCGCCTCGTGGAGCAGCCAGCTCGCCTCGATGTCGTGACCGAAGCTCTCGATGTTGCGTTTGCCTTTCCACTCACCGTCGAAAAAGAGGTCGAGGTGAGCCGTGCTATAGTTGAACAACGGTCCCGTAAAGATGCCGATGAGGTTGCGCACGCGTGGCGCTACCTCCTGGGCGAGACTGTTATCGCCGAGCTCACGGGCGGCACGGAGCAGATTTGTGTATGGCTCAAGGATATGGAGATGGGTGTTCATCGTGCGACTGCCGTTCTCATCCTTGTCGGAGAGGCGCATGTCGGCAAGAGGTCTCCACTCGCGTGTCAGAGCTTCGATATAACCGTTATGCTTTTTGTCGAAGGCGTGCGCTTCGATGTCACGGAAAAGAGATGCCGCCTGGGCAAGCGCCTCACGGGAGTCTGTGGCGCGCGCGTATTCGGCAAGCCCATAGATGGAAAAGCCGATGGCATAGGTCTGCTTCTTTGTATCGAGGGCGTTGCCGTGGCAGTCTACACTCCAGAAGACGCCACCGAAGTCGGGGTCGAGGAAATGGCGGCAGACGTAGGCGTAGGCGTTTTGCGCGGCAGCGAGATACTCCGGCTTGCGCAGCACACGGTAAGCGGCTGCGAAAGCCCAGAGGATACGGGCATTGAGCACCGCACCGCGCTCTGCCTCAGGGTGGACTTGGTCGTGACCGTCGACGCGGCCGTAGAAGCCGCCGGCGGGGTCCTGTACCTTATTGATCCAATAAGGCAGGATATTCGCTTCAAGGCATTGCTGCACTTGGTGTTTGAGTTCAAGAGCTGTCATTCCGTTTGCAGATATAGTAACTTTTATTTTTTTATCGGGTACAGCATCACCAGCCCCATCATGACGAGCGCGAAGAGGGCGGGGAAGAGGGAGAAGAGGGCCCATACCATCGTCAGCACGGAACTCGTGATAGAGGCCGGATCAATCGTCGGGTTACTGAACCGGTCGGTGATCATGTGTGCACCGGCAAGGCCGAGGAACATAGCAATAAGTGAACCGGAGATGGCGGTACCGAACTTCTGTGCCATCGTGCCGGAGGAGAAGATCAGTCCGGTAGAAGATGTACCGTTCTTCTGCGTGGCATAATCGGCAACATCAGCATATATCGACCACAGCAGCGGTGAATAGATACCCACACCAACAGAGGTAAGGATCGACACACCGATCATAACCCATATATATGCTGGCTTCATCGGGATGAAGAAGAACAGGACGGACGTGACAAAGCAGATGAAAGCCGCGAAGAGGAATGTCTTGCGCTTCGAGCCAAGCCAACGGGTACACAGCGGTGACAGGCCTCCGAAGATCATACATGTCACCTCACCAAAGGCCATGAACACGGTATAGTTGATGATCAGTTTGCCGACAGTAATGTCGCCTCCCATGCAGTAAGAGAACATGTATCCCGCCACAGCGTAACGGAAACCATTGAAGAAGTTGGTACACACGGCTGTGAGCGTCATCATGATCCATGGCTTGTTCTTCACCAGGTCAACAAACTGCTTGCCGGAAAACTTCTCAGCACGGATAGGCTTCAGACGCTCCTTCGTCAGCAAACCGCAGCAGAGGGTGCCGGCAGCTGCAAGGGTGCCAAAAAAACAACCGAGCACAGCATACTGGTACTGGTCTGTACCCCCGACAATCTTTTGCAGATAAGGGAACGAGAGGAGAGTGATGAACCCCATGGCGTAGGCGCCGACCATACGGAAGGCGGAGAACTGATTCTTCTCGTTGTCGTCATCCGTCATCACGCCGAGGAGGGAGCCATACGGCACATTGACGAGTGAATAGACGATCATCATCACGATATAGAAGAAATAGGCATAGACGCGCTTCCCTACCGGCCCAAGGGCCGGGGTGTAGAGAAGCAATGCGAAAATAATGCCTAAAGGAACAGATCCAAAAATGACCCATGGCCTGTAGGTACCCCAGCGGCTCTGCGTACGGTCCGAGATGACACCAATAACCGGATCGATAAACACGTCGATAAGACGTGCTACAAGCATCAGGACGGCGGCATCATAGAAGGTCAGGCCAAAGACATTGGTGAAGAACAACGGAAAGGCTATCGACATGATCTTCCATGTGATGCCACCTGCGGCAGCGTCACCCATGGCATAGCCAATCTTCTCAGACAGCTTAATTTTCATGGTTTTAATTTACAGTATATCGTTTCCTTATTAAAGGATAACACCAGAAAGGCAAAATTATTGCGCAAGATACACATTCGCTAAAGAAGTACTTGCTTGTTCTTGGCGATAAGTTTCTTCACCGTCTCCACGCTCTTGCCCGTTGCGAAGCCGTCGGCAGGCGTGTTCATGCAATAGTCCACAAGACGGCCGATGGTACTCGTTGCCACATGCATGCGTGTGTCGGAGGAAGCATAATAGATAAAGACACGGCCGTCGGGATCGGCAATCCATCCATTGGAAAACACGACATTCATCACGTCACCGATATATTCCTCGCCTTGCGGCACGAGGAAGTAACCACCGGGCCGGGCAATGACACGGGTCGGGTCGTCGAGAGCCGTCATATACATATAAAGGACATAACGCAAGCCGGAAGCGCAGCCACGCACGCCGTGGGCGAGATGGATCCATCCCGCAGGTGTCTTAATGGGATGCGGCCCCTCGCCGTTCTTCACCTCCATGATGGTGTGGTAGTGGCGGAGATTGATGATCTTCTCCTCTTTGACCTCAGCGTGCATGATGTCGTCGACGAGTGCCCAGCCGATGCCGCCACCGCTACCGGCATCGATAAAACCATCCTGCGGGCGGGTATAGAAAGCGTACCTGCCGTCGACAAACTCCGGGTGGAGTACAACATTACGCTGCTGGCTCTTCGATTTGAGGTCTGGCAGGCGGTCCCAGTGAATGAGGTCTTTCGTGCGGGCAATACCTGCCGTAGCGGTAGCTGCAGAGAGGTCACCGGGCTGTGAGTCGTCGTGACGCTCAGCGCAAAATACGCCGTAGATCCAGCCGTCCTCGTGGGCTGTGAGGCGCATGTCGTAGATGTTCGTGGCGGGGATGGTGTCCTCGGGCATTGTGACGGGCTCGGGCCAGAAACGGAAGTTGTCGATGCCGTTGGGGCTCTCTGCCACTGCGAAGAAGCTCTTTCGGTCGGCACCCTCGACACGTACGACGAGGCAGTACTTGCCCTTCCATTTGATGGCGCCGCTGTTCAGTGTGGCGTTCATCATGATACGCTGCATGAGGAACGGGTTGTCCTGCTCGCAGAAGTCATAGCGCCACTCCAAAGGTGTATGCTCAGCAGTGAGTACAGGATACTTGTAACGTGTGTAGATACCGTTACCCCATTCTTCGGGCACGTTCTTTCTTGTCAACAGATCCTCGTGATGCGCACGCAGGATCTTCACTTTATCTGCAAATGATGTCATAGTAAAATTATTATCATAGCCCTTTCACTCTTCAGGATGAGGCGACTATAAGTCTCAAGGGCGTTATGTGGTACTGTTTCTCTTTAGCGGGTCCTGACGATGTCCTTGAGCGTCAGCATCTCTCTGCTGTCGGCGAAGCACTTGAAGTCTGCCGCCGACAGCGCGCCTTTGTAGGGTACGTAGAGTTCCCTGGGGTTGTCCCACGCATTGCGCCAGAAAAGGACGTAAGAGATGCGGTAGTCCTTCAGCACCGGCAGGAGCGTGTGGGTAAACCACAGACTGTCGGGCAACTTCTGCGCGCCGGTCTCGGTGAGCGCGGCGAGTTTCTTATGCTCCGCCGCCGTCTTCACCAATCGGTCGAGTTCAAAGCGCAGGCTCTTCTGGTAAGTCGCCTTATCGTTGTTGAAGTCGTAGAGGTCGAAGCCCATGAGATCGACATATTCGTCACCGGGATAGAACCGGAGCAGATCGGCGTCGCCCGCATTCGGCGAGAACGCCCAGACGATATTGTTGAGTTTGTATTGTTTCGTCAGGATGTCGTGAGTGTAACGGTAGAGCTGCCTGTACTCTTCCGGTGTGCAGCTCTTCGCTCCCCACCAGAACCAGCCGCCGCCCATCTCGTGCCAGGGACGGAAGATGATAGGGATGCGCCTGCCTCTGTTGTCTCTCATAGAGCCTAAGAAAGTAGCCACGCGCCCGAGCCACGTACGGAACAGCTGGTTCTTACTGCCCCCGGGAAGGACAGCCTTGACAGGAGTGCCCGACGGATCCCATGCGCTTTTATCGGTCACGGGGTTATCGGGGTGCCAGCTCATCTCCACGATGCCGCCGCGTGCATGCTGCTTCTCGGCCTCCTGGCGCAGCAGGTCAAACGGCACGTTGTCGAGGCTCCTCTCGTTGCCCAGTTCGAGATGGCCTAACTCAAAGCCCATCACAGCAGGCCAGTCGCCTGCAGTTTCGAGCACATCGCTCCGGCCCGACTGCCATTTCCAGTCGTGGCCGTAGAGCGGATCATCCTGATGCCCAATCATGATGCCTTTGTTCTCTATCTTCGCCAGCCGCCGGATGAGCTGTCTCGCGGGACTGGCGGCTGTAGCGGTGAGGCTTAATATCAACATCGCCAGAGAGATTATTGATGTCTTCTTCATGCTTATGGTTTGCTTTTCAGATGCTTTGGTTTATTCTTTAATCTTTAGCGCATGCGTAATAAACGCCTGCCACTCGTCCCACTGCTCCTGATACCAGTAATGTCCGGTCTGCTGATAGACACTGAGTGTCTTCTTTGCGGGATAGATGTTATACAGTCCGTAGGATGATGTCGGGGGTACCACCTCATCGTTATAGCCGAAGGAGAACCAGGCAGGTACAGTGCAACGACGGGCGAAGTTGACACCGTCGTAGTAGCGGACACCCTCCACGTCTTTTTCCGTAAATGTCTTCTTATAAAAATAATGCGGCCATCCGCCGGCGACATTGTGGCACTCCGCCTCATAGTCGCACATCGCATCATGGACGGCTGCGAGAAAAGTCACTCTTTTGTCGAGGGCCGCCACGGCAAGCGAGAGGAAACCGCCCTGCGAGGCGCCCGTGACACCGAGCGTCTTACCGTCCCATTCAGGCAATGAGGCGATATAGTCGAAGGCACGCACGGCACCCGTCACCACTCTGCGGTAATAGTTCTTCTCAGGCGAGGCGATATTCACATCCCAGTAGTTGTTGAGCGCACCTCCGAGAAGGATGTCATACACTTTCTGCTCCATCGTCACGGGTATTCCGTGGATACCGATCTCCAGAACGATACACTTGCCGGGGGCGGTGTAGGTGTCACCTGAATAAGGGCGCACGCCGGCACCGGGCACACGCAACAGTGCAGGATAAGAACCTGCTCTCACAGGCACCCTGAGGATGCCATAGATACGTGAGGCATACGAACCGTTGCAGAAACTGACCTCGTAGACGTTGTCCTGCCCGGTGCAGCGCTCAGGCAGCAGACGGCGGGTAGGGTTCAGTCCCACGGTGCGCGCGTCCTGAAGCGCCTTGCTCCAGAAAGCATCGAATTCCTTGGCATCCTTACACATCGGCCGTACTTTCTCGGGTGAGAATGCGGCGGTGCACAGCCCGGCATAGTCCTTGCCACCGACATGCGCCGTGACCTTCACACGGTAGAAGCCAGGCGTAGAGAGGCTGCCTTTGAGTCGCATCGTACCGTCCTTCAGCGCCACGCCTTTCTTCTTAATGTTCGGATACATCACCGGACCGGCCTCATAGTCGACTGACACATTATTATAATATAATGTACCTGAGCGAAGCACGTTGACGGTGAACGTCGCCGTCTCACCCGTGCGATAGTTCCAGTCGGCATGGTCAGGCGTCACGGTAACTGTTATGTTATTTCCGCGAATCTGCGCACATACAGACACACTCATGCCCAACAAGAGGCATGACAGAAATAAAACGTGAGAGATAATATTTCCCGATGTTTTCATTGTTTTTAAGTGCAATGGTTTGAAATCTGGTGCAAAGTTAAAGATAATATTGTTACCACAATGATACTATATTAGCATATTCTTGTACTATTGGACAAATATTGAGAGCAATACATTTTCATTCAAAGTATTTTGGAAGTATAAATAAATTCACTATCTTTGCATAGTAGAATCCTATAAAGTATACTTCATCATGACCATCAACTTATCTCCGCAAGAAGCAAGTATTTTTAATGCGGCGTGGACACTTATTGAAAAGATGGACGACCGCATAAAAGTGGCTTTATACCTTCAATTGGGGAAAAGCAACAAAGTAATAGAGGACAGCAAGAAAATGACACACGAGGAAGCTCTGAAACTTGTTAAATCTTTGTCGCTAAAGCCTTCTGTCCCCATTCCTGCCGACGAGGACGGAAAAGGTGCATTAGCTAAATCTAAATATTACTAAGATGATTATATTGTATTGATTGATACTAATGTTCCTTTTGGACGCCCTTTTCTCACGTGAGCCATTCGCCGAAAGTGCATGGGAGATTCTGTCTTTGGGAGTGGAAGGGAAAATTTCACTTAACATTTCTACGCTATCAATAGTAAATGCGGTTTATATAGCAAAGAAGTATGATGTCTCTACGAAAGACGTTAAAGACAGACTTCTAAGTTTCAGTAAATATATAGATTATGTCGATTTGACGGACGATAATGTCATTGATAAGTTAGGTTCAGAATGGAAAGACTTTGAAGACTCCATTCAGTATGGTTCCGCAAAGATGGTAGCTGCAGACCTCATTATTACCCGGAATCCTAAAGATTTTATCAATTTAGATATTGTGATCAATACACCATCACAGTTCTTAGAAAATTATCAATAGACTGGATTCCTATTTTGGCGAGTCACTTTAAAAACTGACCATCACTGTGACGCGACCGCGTCACGATCTTTTCACGGCCGTGTCACGATGACGCTACGCCTTAATCGTATCATCATCCAACTTTTAAGAGTGTGTCTTAACACACTAACTTACACCTATTTATACATAGTAAGAGCACAACTTTTAGTTTGGTACAATAGTGTCATTTTCAGCTAAAATAGTATTACATACTTACTACAAACAATTATTAACTTTGCAACTGTAATTGAAAAGCAAACTTAACATAAAGGCGAAATTACTTATTAGAACAATAATGGAAATCTAAAAATTTAGAGTAAGTATGAGTTTTAAGATTAGTACAACCTTGCTGACAATAAGTTGCTGCACCGCCTTAGGACTATCCTATTGCCCGCAGGCGCAAGCAACATCGCCTAACCTGAGTGCACAGGCCGTACAGCAAGTGAGAAAAGTCTCAGGACATGTAGTGGATGCTGATGGTCCAATCATCGGAGCCAGCATCGTGGAGAAAGGCAATCCTAAGAACGGAGCCGTGACAGACCTCGACGGTAATTTCTCCCTCAACGTCAGGCCGGGTGCTACCCTGGTCGTATCCTATATAGGATATAAGACGCAGGAGGTGACCGTAGGCAACCAGCCGGACATCGCCATCACGCTGAAGAACGACGAAAAGACCCTCGAGGACGTTGTCGTCGTCGGTTATGGTGTACAGAAGAAGAAACTTGTCACCGGCGCTACCGTGGAGGTCAAGGGTGACAATATCGAGAAACTGAACACCACGCAGGTCCTCGGAGCTCTGCAGAGCCAGACTCCCGGTGTGAACATCACGGCAATGTCCGGTCAGCCGGGTGACGGTTACAAAGTGGCCATCCGTGGTGCCGGCACGAACAGTGACACCAAGCCTATCTATGTCATCGACGGTGTTGCCGGTGGCGATATCAACAACCTCAACCCTGCCGACATTGAGCGTATCGACGTGCTGAAGGATGCTGCCTCTGCAGCCATCTACGGTGCCAACGGTGCCAACGGTGTGATCCTCATCACCACTAAGCAGGGTAAGCAGGGTAAGATACAGATAAGCTACGATGGAAACACCGGTTGGCAGAACATGTACAAGATTCCTAAGCTCCTCACGGCCAGGCAGTATATGCAAGTTCAGGATATGGTAGCCATGAACAACGGCGGCTCAGCCTACGACTGGAACAAATATATCGACAAAGACCTGCTGGCAGCTTATCAGAACGGCGGCAACGCAGGCACTGACTGGCTCGATGCCCTCCGCAACAAGAACGCCGTCACGACAAACCACGCCATCAACATCACCGGCGGCAGTGACCGCAGCAAGTTCTCTACGGGTATCGGTTATCAGTACCAGAATGGTATCCTCGGCGGACAGTACGCTAAGTCTGACTTCCGTCGTTTCACCTTCCGCCTCAACTCCGAGCATGTCATCTATCGTAACAGTAAAAACCTGGATGTCGTGAAGTTCGGTGAGAACGTCTATTTTCAGCATCGTGAGAAACAGGGTATCCAGATCGGCAACCAGTACAGCAATGTGCTCTCCACCGCCCTTCGCGCCAATCCCTGTGTACCTATCTATGATGCCGACGGCAACTACTTCGACGCCGACGACCTGGCTAAATCAGGTACAGAAGGCTGGATGAACTATAACTCTTACACCCTGAACCCGATCTATCAGCTCGTCAACAGTCAGAGTGCCAACAACAAGAGCCGCAACTTCAACCTCAACGCCATCGCATACGTGGAGATTCAGCCGACTAAAGGCCTTGTCTATCGTGGACAGGTCAACTACAGCCAGAACACCTACTCCTATCGTTCCTTCCTTCCTATCTACAGGGCCAACACCACCAACAAGGACGGCTTCCGCACCGTCGACGAGACCAACCAACAGGCAGGGCTGGGATGGAACTGGAGTATGCAGCACACCTTAAACTATAAGTTTAACATCAGGGACAACCACTTCGATGCCTTGGTCGGTACTGAATATTACCAGACTCGTCCGGGCATGGGTGAGAGCATCAGCGGTATGGCCACGAACAGTATCTACAGAGACTTCAAGCATGGCTACCTCTCTCTGACTAAGGATCGTAACGGTGCTGCCACTGTCACGGGTGTGCCTTATACCGATGAGACCGTCAACTCTTACTTCAGCCGTATCAACTACGACTACAACGAGACTTACATGTTCAGTGCCATCCTTCGTGCTGACGGTTCGTCCCGCTTTGCCAGTGGTCACCGCTGGGGTTGGTTCCCCTCCTTCTCCGCAGGCTGGGTGATCAGCAACGAGAGGTTCATGCAGCCCGCTGCAAGTTGGCTCGACTTTCTGAAGTTCCGTGCCGGCTGGGGTCAGAACGGCAACAAGAACATCGGCGATGCCTTCGGCTACCTCGCTACCTATACCTATGGCGACCTCGGTTATTACTCCTTCAATAACACCAAGGAGAGCGCTACACAGGGTGCTTATCTCAGCCGTCTGGCCAATGAGGACCTGACGTGGGAGACCAGTGAGCAGACTGACCTCGGTCTTGACGCCCGCTTCCTCCACGGCCGTTTGGGTGCCACCCTCGACTGGTATTACAAGAAGACCAAGGACCTGCTCGTACAGGTACAGATCCCGGGTACCTCCGGCTTCTCTACGCAGTGGCAGAATGCCGGTACCGTGCGTAACTCCGGTTTCGAGGTTGCTCTGAACTGGAACGACAAGATCGGCAGCGACTTCAACTACGGCATCAACTGGAACATGGCCTACAACAGCAACAAGGTCACGGAGATCAAGAATGCCAACCGCTACAACGAGGGCGGTAACGACCTCCTGGCCCAGAACACGGGTATCATGGCCCGCATGGAGGAAGGCCATCCCATCGGCTACTTCTATGGTTACAAGACAGAGGGTGTCATGCAAAATGCCGCTGACGTACAGGCTTATCTCGACAAGAACTGCGGTGGCAATGCAGCCAACTCTCTCCAGGGCTCCGACATCAAACCGGGTGATCTGAAGTTTGCCGATACCAACCGCGACGGCAAGATCACAGCTGACGATAAGACTGAGCTCGGTGATCCGAACCCCGACGTGACAATGGGCTTCAGTTTCAATATCGGTTACAAGGGCTTCGACCTCAGCGTGACGATCTACGGCGCCTTCGGCCAGCAGGTGATGCGCTCCTGGCGTAAGTTCACCGACGGTCAGTATGAGAACTACACCACAGAGGTGTACAAATACTGGCATGGTGAGGGCACATCCAATAAGTATCCGCGTCTGACTCCGGGTAACACCGGCCCCAACTGGCAGCAAATCTCCGACATCTACTGCAAGAACGCTTCTTACTTCCGCATGCAGAACATCACGCTCGGCTACGACTTCAAACACATCTGGAAGTCATGCCCGTTCCAGCAGCTCCGTCTCTATGTCACTGCACAGAATCTCTTCACCATCACCGGCTACGACGGTATGGATCCTGAGAACGGTATAGCCCTCAACAGCAGCGAGCCATGGGTGACAGGTGTCGATGTCGGCAACTATCCTTCACCCCGTACCTATCTGATTGGTGTCAATGTTAAATTCTAAATTCCGAAACCATGAATAAACTGTTATATCTGTTGTCAGCAGCAACGGTAAGCCTCACTCTGGCATCCTGCTCCCTTGATGCCGATGACATCACGGAGGCTACCGGCGACAAGTTCCCGGCATCGGAAGAAGATGCCACGGCATCCCTCGCCGCTATCTATGAGAACCTGAACCAGGTCTGCGCCACGCCCCAGCAGTCGTTCCTCTACCTGTCGATGCTCGCCAGTGACGACAACCTCGGCGGTGGCGGTACCAATGATAAGCTCATGCAGGCTGAGGATCTGCTCTGCAACTACAACCAGAACATGACGGAGCAGTTCTGGAAAGACCGCTACTCCGGCATCTCACGTGCCAACGGCCTCATCGCTTCCCTGCCAAACATCACGACATTGAGCAAGGAGATCCGCAATACCGATATGGGTGAGGCCCTCTTCCTCCGTGCGTTCTATCACTATGAGCTCGCCTCTATGTACGGCAACGTGCCTTTGATGACAGAAGCCACCGGTAAGGTGATGAAACAGGGTGAAGTGAAAGTGCTCTGGGAACAGATTCTCCAGGATCTATATGATGCCGCTACCTGTTATCTCCCTGCCAAGCGCCGCAACGACGGTCATATTGACAAGTACACAGCAGAGGCTATGCTCGGACGTGCCTGGCTGTTCTATACCGGCATGTACGGCAATGGTACCGACCTGAAAGCTCTCACCAGTACGGCCTATAGTCCGCTGACAGAGGTTGCCCTGCCTAATAGCAAGACGCTGACAAAGAAGATGGTCAGCGACTGCATCGATACCTGTGTCAACAACTCCGGCTACTCTCTCGTTCCCGACTACCGCAACCTCTGGGCCTATACCAACCGCTGCACCGTGGAGGACTATTCCTACACCAAGGGCCAGGGCCTGAAATGGGTAGAGAACGACGAGACGGCTGCTTCCGACAACAACCCTGAGTCGATGTTCGCCGTCAAGTTCAACAAGCTCTCTTCCTGGTCAACCACCATCGGTTACGCCAACGGCTACGCTCTTCACTTCGGTATGCGTGGCGGTCAGGACTACGCCAACACGTTCCCCTTCGGCCAAGGCTGGGGTGCCGGTCCTGTCGCTCCCAACCTCGTGAAAGAATGGCAGGCTGACGAGCCTAACGATCTGCGTCTTGAGGCTTCCATCCAGGATGTCAACAAGCTCCCCGCTTACAAGAGAGGCGGCTGGGCTGACTTCGTCCAGGAGACCGACTACTATGAGAAGAAGCTCTCACCTATCTCTGCCAAGAACAGTGACGGCAAGTATGTGTGCTGCTTCGAAGATATCATGTATGGAGACAAAGGAGGTCTGAGCGGCGGCTATGGTAACAACATGCAGCTCGACAACATCCACGACCTCGTGCTGATCCGTTTTGCCGACGTGCTGCTCATGCAGAGTGAACTCGAAGAGAATGTCAGTGGTATCAACCGCGTTCGCGCCCGTGCCGGTCTGGCTCCTATCTCTACCTACTCGCTGAAAGTCCTGCAGAACGAGCGCCGTCATGAACTCGCCTTCGAGGGCGTGCGCTGGAATGATATCCGCCGCTGGCATATCGCTGCTGCCGCCTTGGAGGCACAGAACAATCAGCCTGTCTACTATTGCGGTAAGGAAGCAAAGAACACTGCCCACAACGGGGGCTATGCGGCCCGTTACAATGCTACGCAGGATTCTTCAAGATGCCGGAGAACCAGGTATCCCTCGGCAGTGTCGTACAGAACGACGGATGGGACAACAGCTCTGAGTATCAGGGCTGGTAATGAGTAAAACTTTAAACAAGCTATCTAAGTATGAACAAGATATTATTTGCTGCGCCTCTGCTTGCTTTGGCACTGGCCTCATGCAACCCGTCCGACATTGAGGGCGGTGATGAATGGAGCGATGTCCCCGCCGGCCAGCTGCAGGTATCTGCTACGCCGGTCCAGGTCAACGGCAAGAACTCCAACCAAGTACATGTCGTCTGCTCTTCACCGACGAATGTGTACTGGCAGGCTGATCAGCTGATCGAAAAGACGACGAACACGGTATCTTCCGATGCCACCATCTATTTCACAAAGCTCGGGCAGAACACCGTGAAATGTCTCACCACCAACGACGGTGGCATGCCGGAGGAGAAAGACCTCACCGTGCAGATCGATACGATCACCTATCTCACGGATGAGTTGAAGACCCGTCTGTGCATCGGTCAGACCGGCGCGCCCGACCACTTCGGCACAACGTTCAACAAGGATCTGATCAAGGTGGAGCAGGACAAGGACACCAGCGGCAAGCTCGGCAACAAACTGAACATCGTCAGCAACCTCAATCCGGTGCTCTGCACCTTCCACTGGGGCACAACAACGCTCGACAAGACTATCGGCTCACTGACGACTTACAGTCTTGATACTCCGCAGGAGCTCACCGTGGACATCATGGATGCAGCCGGCAACACGAAGACCATCGACCTCGGTTCTTACACCGCCAAGACTTACACGGATGCTCCGGCAGAGATCCAGCCCATCACCGGCTGCGATCCGAAAGATCCTGCTACAGCTGACAACGCCAAGACATGGGTGCTCTCTGAAGGCAACAACTGGGGTAACGGTGCCGCCACCGATGCCGCAGGGAGCTGGTGGACGACCGATGTCACAGGCCAGGGCGGCTCCTACGGCGAGATGACCTTCAGTTGGAAGGCCGGCACACTGACCACGCATATTGACAATGAAAGCAATGAGCGTGGCGACAAGAGCGGTACCTGCACCTTCAAGCTCGACTTCTCTACACGCAATGCGTCGACGAACGTCATCTGTAACCTCATCACAACTGGTGCCGGCAACATCGTCTTCCCGTATATCATCAACGAGAACTACAAAGAGTGCCACAACTTTGAGATCACGAAGGTGACGGATACCGACCTCTACATCCGTGCCCAGCATACCGTATCGGGCCATGAGGGAGAGGGTACCTTCTGGCACTTCGCCGTGAAGAAGTAATGCCGTAAAGAAGTAAACTTTTCTTCTTTTTCACGGGGGCTCTTTTTACCTGCGGAGTCCCCGTGATTTTTTATCATTTGCGGCAAAATAATTACTTTTTTATTCTTATCTTTGTACAGCAAAACAATATACATGACCTGAAATGAAAAAAAAACTGGCCTCTCTGCTCTTCGCCGTCATCGTCGCAGTGTTCTGGGCCGTAGGCGAGACACACATCCTCGGTTATCAGGAACAGTACCAGATGTTCCTCTTCACGCCAGATTATTTCTGGCAGCGCTTCCACACGCCCGGCGGCCTCGTCGACTGGATAGCGGAGTTCATCACACAGTTCAACTACCTCTATGTCGTCGGTGCCATCCTTCTCGGCATCCTGTTCTTTATCTTCCAGCGCCTCACGACCCTGTTGTGCAGTCGTCATGGCATGTCCGACCGATGGTATGCCCTGACCTTCATCCCTGCTATCCTGCTGCTCGCCTATATGGGCAACGCTGACGTCATGCCGTCGTTCCTCGTCGCCCTCATCCTCCTCGAACTGATGATGTTGGGGTGGGATAACCTGCTGGATTTCAACACCGGCACAAAAATCATTATCCTAATCTTCAGCCTGCAAATTGCTTACTGGTTCTTCGGCCCAGTCACACTTTCCTTTGGCCTGTATATCATCGTCACCACCTTGACCCGGAAAGAGGAAACCACAAAAAGCAAAGCATTTATTGTAGCCGGCGTTATCATCTTTATATCAATAGCCATCCGTGACGCCGTACGGGAGACTCCCTACCCACTCTACCGGCTCCTTGGCGGACTGAACTATTTCCGCTATCCCACCGCCATCCCTAAGATGCAGATCGTGCTGATGGTTCTTGTGCCGCTGTGGCCGTTCATCGGCAACCTCCTCAACTATTATGCTGCCAACAAGCCGGCAAGCAGACCCTCACACGCTAAGCCCATCGTCCTTGCCACATGGACCATCATCGCCCTTGGCGGTGCTGCCTGGGTTTACACTTGCTTCAATACCAAGGCCAACGAGATGATCCGTTACGACTATCTCGTTCGCACCCACAACTGGGACAAGATCTACAACTGGGACAAGATCTTACAGAAAGCAACGAAGACCGACGACCCGGCACCGATGGAGGTGGCATGCACGAACCTCGCCCTGAGCGAAAAAGGCGAGCTCTGCGACCGGCTCTTCGACTTCTATCAGAACGGGACACAAGGTCTCTTCCCCGTCTTCACGCGCGACATGCTCTCACCCGTCTCCACGGCTGAGACCTTCTATTTCTTAGGTATGGTCAACGATGCCGAGCGATATATGTTTGAGGCACAGCAGGCCATTCCCAACTTCCGCCGCAGCGCACGCCTGAGTCGCCGTATCATTGAATGCGAGATCATCAACGGGCATTATGCCGTAGCCCGTAAACTGTTGCACGAGCTGAAGCACACATTATTCTATAGGGCCTGGGCAAAGCAGCAGCTCACGACCCTCGACGGTCTACAGCGTGAGGCTATCATCAATGCCGACCCTGTCTACGGCAAACTGCGCCAGTACCGCGTCACGAAGGATTATCTCTTCAGCGACACGGAGATGGACCAGATGCTCGGACTGCTCTTCGCTCACTGCCACGAGAATAAGAACGCCTACGAGTATCTCATGGCATATGAGCTCGTCAACCGTGACATGCCGCGATTCATGCAGTATTACCCCATCGGCCGCTATGCCGGATATACCGACCATATCCCCTACGCCATCCAGCAGGGACTGCTCTACGACTGGACACAACGCCATGGCAGTTTCCAAGGACTGCCTTACAGCATCGACCCGCAATGGCGGCAAGCCATGGCGCAGTTCATCGAGACGTATATGCGCGACAAGCACGCCCCGTCACTCCTTACGCCACCTCTTGGCAACACCTTCTGGAGCTACATGCTCGTGAAAAACTGGAAATAGCACACACAATGAAAATGAAATACATATCTTTCCTTACCTCCGCTCTCACAGCCCTGCTTCTCGCCTCTTGCACCTCCACTCCGCAGGATGCGACGAAGGTGGACAGGCTGCCGGCCGTCTATCCCGACTATGCCGGCGTGACCATCCCAGCAGGCATCGCGCCCATGGACTTTGACTTCACCGGCGGACCTTACGACTGCATTGACGTCGTCGTCAGAGGCAGTAAGGGCGGTGAGCTGCATGCCAACGGCGACGGTGTCGACTTCGACATTGACGACTGGCATGCACTGACCCAGCAGAACAAAGGCGGCAACCTGACATTCACCGTGTGCGTGGAGAATGACGGCCACTGGACGCAATACAAAGACTTCAAGATGACCGTCAGTCCTTATGCCCTCGGCGAGTGGGGACTGTCCTACCGCCGCATTGCCCCGGGCTACGAGGTCTACGGCCACATGGGCATCTACCAGCGCAACCTCAGCAACTTCGACGAGACGCCTATCTTCGACAACCTCGCGGCTCCGGGCGCCTGTGTCAACTGCCACACGCAGAACCGTACGAACCCCGACGAGATAACGTTTCACGTCCGCGGTGACCACGGCGCCACTTTCATTCGTCACGACGGACACGACGAATGGCTCAAGGCCAAGAACGACTCGCTCCACGGCTCCATGGTCTATCCTTACTGGCACTCGACAGGAAAATACTGCGCCTACTCCACCAACCAGACGCACCAGAGCTTCCATGCCGTGCGCTCCGAGCGCATCGAGGTCTTCGACCAGTCGTCCGACGTGTTCGTCTATGAGCCGAAGACACACCAGCTCCTCCTCGACACGCTCATCATGACAAAGAACCACTACGAGACTTATCCCGTGTTCTCGCCCGACGGCCGCACGCTCTATTTCTGTTCCTCCACGGCTGAGTCTATCCCGTCGCATTACAAGGACATCCGATACAATATCTGCAAGATAGCCTTTCATCCTGACAACGGCACCTTCGGCAGCAAGGTCGACACGATTTTCAACGCCCGCCTCCTCGGCAAGAGTGCCACACACCCCCGTCCGTCCTACGACGGCAAATACATCATGTTCACGATGAGCGACTACGGCTGCTTCCCGATCTGGCATCAGGAAGCCGACAACTGGCTGTTGGATCTCAAGACGGGCAAGGCCCATCCGTTGACCGCTGCCAACAGTCGTAACACCGACTCCTGGCACAACTGGAGCAGCAACAGCCACTGGTTCGTCTTCACCTCCCGCCGTGGTGACGGTCTCTACACCCGCCTCTACCTCGCTTCCATCGACGACAAGGGTAACGTCAGCAAGCCGTTCCTCCTTCCGCAGCGCCATCCTGCCGAATACTACGACCAGCTCCTTGACTCTTACAACACGCCCGACTTCCTGTCAAAAAAAAGTAGAGCTCGATATGCATAAGGCCGGTGCCGCCATCATATCCGACAAGCGCGTGTCGACCAAACCATAGGGGCGACATTGTACTAAATACACGCCAACCTACTTGCATTTAGCCGACTGCCTTATCTTTTATTCACTTTGGTAAAATAGTATCATCATCTGTCAAAATAGTATTATATAACTCTAAGAAATAATCGTTAACTTTGCACATGTTATCCTAAAAACGGGGAAACAACCGCCAAACACAAGGGGAAACAACAACAAAATATAGTTCTATATGAAAACAGGACATCAGAGAACATCCTCTCAACGGGCATTATTGCTTGCAGGCCTCTGCGTCTGCATGGGTGTAGGCTTTGTGCCTCAGGCCCGTGCCGCTATCGGCAGTGTGTCGATCGTACAGCAGCAAGGCAAGAAAGTGACGGGAACGGTCAGCGATTCCCAGGGTCCCATCATCGGCGCTACCGTCCGTGTTAAAGGCACGCAGATAGCCACGGTGACCGATATGGACGGTAAATACTCCATCAGTATCAAGCCGGGTCAGACACTTCTTGTCTCCTATGTGGGTTACACCGACAAGGAGGTGAAGATTGGCAGTCAGGCTAAATACGACGTCACCCTTCAGGAAAACAACAACGACCTCAATGAGGTTGTTGTCGTCGGTTACGGTACGATGAAGAAGAGCGACCTTGCGGGTGCCTCCGCCTCCCTCGATGAGAAGACGCTCAAGAGTTCACCCATCACCAACATCGACCAGAGCTTCCAGGGCCGCATTGCCGGCGTCAACGCCGTGCAGACCAGTGGCGCGCCGGGCTCTGCCATCTCTGTACAGGTGCGTGGACAGGCCACCATCAACGCCGCTTCCGACCCACTCTATGTTGTCGACGGTGTGATTTACAACTCTCAGAGCAACAGCGGTTCCAGCCTCGGACTGGGCGATAAGCTCGGCAACGGCACCCACTCGGCTGTCTCTCCCCTCTCGCTCATCGCTCCTTCCGACATCGTGAGCATCGAGGTGCTTAAGGATGCCTCTGCCACCGCCATCTACGGTGCGCAGGGCGCCAACGGTGTGGTGCTCATCACGACGAAGAAAGGTAAGAGCGGCGACGCCAAGTTCTCCTACAACGGCACCCTCACCGTCAGCCGCCAGAACAAGCGCCTTGACATCATGAACCTGCGCGAGTTTGCGGAGTTCTACGACGACCTCGTGGATCAGGGCGAAATCTCCAATCCCGACAAGTCGTACAGCGATCCCAGCATCCTTGGACGCGGCACCAATTGGCAGGACGCAGTCTTCCAGACTGCATGGCAGCAGACCCATCAGGTCAGCGCTGAGGGCGGATCTGACAAGATACATTATTATATGAGCGGCAGCTACGACAACCAGGAAGGCACCATCATCGGGTCGAGTTTCCGCCGCTTCAACGTGCGTGTGAACCTTGACGCGCAGGTGAAGAAATGGCTCAAGCTCGGCTTCAACGGCACCTTTGCCAACACGCACGAGAGCCTTAAGCTCGCTGATTCGGAAGAAGGACTCATCAACTACTCGCTCACTACGCCCCCCGACATACAGATCTATGATGTCAACGGCAACTACTCCAGCGTCTCGAAGGAGGGCTTCTCCAATCCGAACCCGATTGCCATGGCCATGCTCGACGACATCCTGCTCAAGCGACAGACCTTGAACGGCAGCATCTATGCAGATATCACGCCTATCAGGAACCTCACCTGGCACAGCCAGTTTGGATACGACGTCAACGCCTCGCGTGCGCAGACCTACAACCCAAAAGTGAATTTGGGGACGTGGAACCGTGACCAGAACCAGGGCCGTCTGCAGAAGAACAGCGGCAACTACTGGTCGTTCAACAACTACGTCACCTACAACATGCAATTTGGCAAGCACGGCATCACCGCCATGCTCGGACAGGAATGCTGGGAGTCGAAGTACGACTACACCATGGTGTTCAATACTGATCTGCCCAGCGATGCCGTTCACAACCCAGCCTTGGGCGCCGGCAACCCACAGATTGGCGCCGGATGGGGCAGCTCGTCGATGGCTTCATTCTTCACTCGTGAGAACTACAACTACGATGATCGCTACCTTGCCACCTATACCTACCGTTATGATGGTTCGTCGAATTTCGGTCCCAACAAGCGGTGGGCAGGCTTCCACTCTCTGGCGCTGGCGTGGAGATTCTCCAACGAGAAGTTCATCCAGAAGGCTGTAGGCAGCTGGCTCTCCAACGGTAAGCTGCGCATCGGATGGGGTCAGACCGGTAACTCGAACATTGGTGGATACAAGTGGGGCTCCCTCGTCTCCGCCATGGCTACAGGGCTGGGCATGAGCTATCGCCCCGCCAACCTGAAGAATCTCGACATCAAATGGGAGACACAGGAGCAGTGGAATGTCGGTCTCGACCTCGGATTTTTCAACAACCGCGTCAACCTCACAGTTGACTGGTACAACAAACAGTCGAAAGACATGCTCATGCAGCTCATTCTCCCGTCTATCATGGGTACGAGCGGCAACAGCTCCTCAGCGTTGGCAGCGCCTTATGGCAACTATGGCGACATCGAGAACCACGGTGTGGAGATCGCACTCAATACGCATCCCGTCGTCACGAAGAACTTCTCCTGGGACAGTGACATCAATTTCTCGCTCAACCGCAACAAGCTCAAGAGCCTCGGTGGGTCGACAGCCATTGTCGGTTACGGACAGTGGACCGACGTGGTGAGCCGCTCCGTGCCGGGAGAGTCGCTTTACAACTTCTACGGTTACAAGGTCGAAGGCGTGTATAAAGACTTTCAGGACATCCTCGACTCGCCGGTCAACACGCTGACAAAGAACAATCCGGTGGTCACCGACGCCGACGGCAAGAAGCATTGGGACGCAGACCCCACCAAGTACAGCCGTACCAACACCACCTTTGTAGGCGACCTCAAATATAAAGATGTGAACGGAGACGGTGTCATCGACGAGAATGATAAGACCAATATCGGTTCACCGCTACCCAAATGGACCTTTGGTTGGAACAACACGTTGCGCTACAAGCAGTTTGATCTCAACTTCTTCATCAACGGCTCCGTTGGCAACAAGGTCGGCAACTACCTCAAGATGAAGCTGACTCACATGAATTCGGCATGGGTCAATCAGCTCACTGACGTGAAGAACCGTGCTCATCTCGCCCCCAAGAACGGCGTCCGTTCGGCTTACTGGTATGACAACATTGCCAACGTGGTGGTCACCAATCCTGGCGGCACCATGCCCCGCGCCTCTGTCAATGATCCTAACGACAACGACGCGTGGAGCGACCGCTATATTGAGGATGGATCGTATGTCCGTCTGAAGAGCATCACGCTCGGATATACATTCAGTCCGATGCTCGTGAAGAAGATTGGACTGACCGCACTCAGGCTGACTTTCAATGCCACCAACCTCTTCACCATCACCGGCTACGACGGCTACGACCCCGAAATCGGTGTCTCCACTGCCAGTGCCAATGTCTTCGGTCTCGACAATGGCCGTTATCCCTCGCCCACGACGTTTGCCTTCGGGCTCAATGCCTCCTTTTAAGAAGTGGGAAAACGATTATCTTCACACACGTCAATTCAATCATATAGAAATCATATGAGACTCAAGAGATTAACATATATTGCTGCTGCCGCCCTCATGGGGCTCTCGCTGACAGCATGTGGCGACTTCCTCGACAAGCCCGCAAAGGATAGCTACAACACCGATAACTTCTACACGTCTGACGATGCCTGCGTCTCCGGCGTGAACTATCTCTACAACTCGCCGTGGTATGACTTCCAGCGCGGATTCATCAAGCTCGGTGAGGTGATGTCGGGCAACATGTACTGGGGGTCGAGCCCGTACCTCAACTTCTCGGTCAACGGCACCGACCAGGACCTGGTCAACATGTCTTACTCGCTCTGGGCTGCCATCGGCAACGCCAACACGGTGTACAACTCGCTCAAAGGCGCTACGGCGTCGGAAAAAGTGAAGAACCAGTGCATGGGCGAATGCCTGGCATGGAAAGCCATGGCCTACTTCTTTCTCGTGCGGTCCTTTGGTGATGTGCCTATCATCCACGACAACTCCGTCAACCTTGCCAGCGGCGATTACAACACCCTGCACAAGGTGGAGAAAGCCGATGTCTACGACTACATCATCCTGACCTTGGAGAAGGCCATGGAACTGTTGCCTAAAGAGAAGAGCACCACAGGGCGCATCGACTATTACTGTGCCGAGGGACTGCTCGCGAAGGTTTATCTTACCAAGGCCGGTGTGACGGGCAAGCTCAACAACGACGACCTGCAGAAAGCCGCGCAGTATGCCCGCGACGTTGTCGAGAACTCGGGCAGACAGCTCATGGCCAACTATGAGGATATCTTCCGCGGCAAGAACAACGCCAGCGATGAGAGCCTTATTGCCTGGCGCTGGACCGTGGGAGCGCAGTGGACTTGCCAGAACACGCTGCAAAGTGACCTTGCTCCCGAGGGCTTTGATGAGAATGGCGACTGCTGGGGCGGCTGGGGCGGACCCTCTGTCGACCTTATGGAGGCGTTCGGCGTGGAGCCTACCGACGACCCCTCAAAGCGCATCGACAAGGATGTCAGACGCAAAGCCACTATCATGATGGCAGGCGACTACTATCCTTACTTCTGGCGTGACAAGACCGTACCGGCCAACGCGCACTCTGCGGGAGCTGGAGCGAGAGGATTGGATATACTGGCATTCTATTACGACAAGAACTATAACAAGGCAGCTACAGGACAGTTCCAGGGACCCTGCGGCGCACAGAACGTGAAGAATCTCTATGGTGACCAGGCCGACCATCAGGCTGAAATGAACATGTCGTCGGCACGCATGAGCAATGCCCTCGCTACCCATATCCTGAGATTGAGCGATGTTTATCTTGTCTATGCTGAAGCTGAGGTGCTGCTTGGAGATGGTTCTGACCCCGAGGCGCTGAAGTGTTTCAATGCCGTTCACGAGCGTGCCGTGCAGAATCAGGATCCGGAAAAGACCACGCTGACCTTTGATGACATCTGGAAAGAGCGCCGCCTCGAGTTCGCCGGTGAGGGTGACCGCTGGTACGACTTCGTGCGCCGTGCCTACTATGATCCGGAGGCATGTGTCAAGGAAATCAAAGCCCAGAAACGTAATGCGTGGTGGAACTGCGACGAGGTCTACAAGACTTATTATGAGAGTGGCGTTTGGAAAGTAACCGACGACTGTAAGTACGACGACCAGACAGCGGTACCCAATGTCACCGTGAACAGCTTCACGCTGCCCTTCCCCACAGAGGACGTGACGCTGAATCCGAACCTTGCCAGCTCCGCGCAGGCTGAGCACGTCGATGTACGAAAGACGTACAGCTATTAATTCGCTTTTCTTTCAACAATCAAGAACATTCAGTCATGAAAATAAAAAATATGAAATGGGTAGCCCTGATGGCTCTCGCCGTGGCAGGTATGGGGCTTACCTCGTGTGAGGATCAGCCCGACAAGTACAAGATCACGTCGGGAACGCCGAGCATCAGCTTCATCCGTCCCGTCGATGTGGCAAAGAAGGACTCGCTCCTCACAGCGGCGTCGCTCAGCAACACCATCGTACTTGTGGGCCACAACCTGCGCAGCATCACTTCGTTACTCTTCAATGATGTGCCCGCCGTGCTCAACACCAGCTACATCACCGACAACACGATGATCGTCACCGTGCCCAAGACGCTGCCTACGCACGTGAGCGACCAGATCTACATGGTCACAGGCAAACACGACACCATCCCTTATCCCTTCAAGGTCACGATTCCCGTGCCTGACATTCTTGGCATGAGCAATGAGCATGCGAAGGCGGGGGAGAGTGTCACCATTATGGGCGATTACTTCCTCGACTACGACAACGCGCCGCTGCAGGTCAAGGTGGGCGATGGTTACACGATCGACCGCCGTGCCATCACGTCGCTCACGAAGACCGCCATCACCTTCACCGTGCCCGAGAATATGCCGCACGACTTCATCCATGTGGTGTCGAAGTATGGTGATACCAAGGCTTCGTTCAAGTATATGGACAATCGTGGCTTGCTCTTCGACTTTGACACGCCGTGGGACGGCACCAATGTGCTGGGCAATCACGGATGGCACAACCAGAAGATTCAGGAGGATGACGCTTCGCTCGAAGGCCATTATCTGATGCTTGGCGATGCGGATTTGGCAAAGGATGCAGCCTGGAATGATGGTAATTTCTGTTTTGAGTATTGGGCTGGCACATGGGACAAGACCTTCGAAAAGGACGGACCCAAGCTCAACGACGTCGCCGACTTCTCCAACTGGAACAAGAAAGCCCTGAAGTTTGAGATGTGCATCCCCTCCGATCACCCATGGACATCGGGAGCCATGCAGCTCATCTTTGCCGGCATTGACAAGGTGACGCTCTTCAATGCCAACAACACGTTCTTCCATCACAAAGGTGATATCTCGCGTGCGCTCTACATGCCGTGGAACAATAGCGACAAGAGCTACGACACGGGCGGCAAGTGGGTGACGGTCACAATTCCGTTTACTGACTTCAACCGCGACTGGGACGGCAACGCACTGAACTCTACATTCAGGAGCGTTGAGGACTTCGCATCGCTCACGATCTTCGTGGTCAAGGGCGGATATGATGACAAATCGGTCATTCCTGATGGCAAGGACGGACATCCTGTCATCCGCATTGACAATATCCGCGTGGTACCCATGAATTAAATCCATCACCCTCAGCTGATTAAAATTTGGTAAGAAATGAAAACACTCAAGTATATCATCTTCCTGTTGACGTTAGCTCTCACGGGACTGTCACTGACAGGATGCAACAGCGAGGATAACCTCAACACCGACCCGTACGGCAACGACATCTCCGTCCTGTCCTTTGGTCCCTGCCCCGTGCTGCGCGGGGGCACACTCCATTTCCTTGGTTCCAACCTCGACCAGATAGCGGAGATTGATCTCCCCGGCGCTGATCCCATCACGCAGTACGAAGTGGTGAAAGCCGGACAAGAGAGCGAGATCACCATCCAGGTGCCCGCCGAGAAATGCGACACCGGTATCGTGGTGCTCAAGACGCGCAAGGGCGGCGTGATCCGCACGATCACCCCCGTCACCTATCGCGAGGACATCGTGGTCAAAGACTTCTATGTCGGCAGCGACAAATCCAGCAAGACGGGCAGCGTTGGCGACGTCGTGACCATTGAAGGCGATTATCTCAACCTCTTCCATGGTGTTATCTTTACCGACAGAGACACCATACCCGAGAGTCAGTTCACGGAGCACAGCCGCTACATGATTAGGGTCATCATCCCCAAGGAGGCTAAGACCGGCGTACTGAAGCTCACTGATCTTGCCGAAGCACCGACGGAGTATGAGACCAAAGAAGTGCTCAACGTCAATCTTCCGGAGGCAAAAGGCATAGACAACACGCATCCCAAGGCTGGCCAAAACATCACGGTCACGGGCTCAAGCCTTGAACAGATTGTTGCCGTGAAGTTCCAGGGCGCTACCATCGAGGGCGTTACTGCTGCCGGCGATGGCAGGAGCCTGACGGTTGCTGTGCCTGTCAAGGCCACCGATGGAGAGGTGACCCTCGTCACTGCTTCCGGTGTGGAGATCCCTGCAGGCACCATCACGACCGTCGTACCGACGGATCTTTCTTACGCTCCCACTCCTGTGAAGAATGGCAGCACCATCACCGTGACAGGTAAGGACCTCGACCTGGTGACTACGCTGCAGTTCCCCGACGGTACCAACGGCATCGACGTGGACGCTGTCTATAAGGACGGTAAGGTCTCTGCTGTTGTGCCGGAGAAGGCTCAGGCTGGAGAACTCAAGCTGAAGCTCGCCAACGGCAAGACTGTCAGCCTCGATTACAAGCTCGTAGAGCCCACGGTGACGAAGTTCTCACCTGCGGTGGTCACGGCCGGCAACAAGATTGCCATCATCGGTAGGGACCTTGACCTTGTGGCTTCCGTCACCTTCCCTGGTGACTCACCGCTGCAAGGCGAGGACATGAAGGCCAGCGAAGGCGGCTCCGCCATCACCGTGGGTGTTCCTGCTGCCGCTTACGGCACGGGCTGCACGCTGAATCTGAAGAACGGCACCACCGTGGAGGTGAAGGCTGGACTGACGGTCCATGCGGCCACAATGCCGGCTGTCAACGGAGCAGCCAATGGTGTGGTTGGCGAATACGTTACGATAACGGGCAAGAACTTCAACAATATCGAGTCGCTCTACATCGGTACGACAAAGGTAACGAAGTTCAAGGACAAGACCAACCGCTCACTGACATTCCAGGTACCTGCCACGCTCGCTTCCAGTTCCTATACGTTCATCGCCGTCCAGCCTGACGGCACGAAGGTGGAGCTTGGCACGTTCATTGTCAAGTCCAAGGAGGCAGACCTTGCCGAATGTGCCAGATATGAGGATCAGTCTTCCCTCGTGAGCTGGCCGTTTAACTTCGACTGGAGCAGCGGTACGGGCAAGATGCGCATCTTTAAGGCTGACCTGAAGAAGCTTGGTGTCAAGGAAGGCTCGCAGCTCATTATCTATAAGGAGGCCGGTCAGGCCGGCCAGGTGCAGATCAACAATGCTAACTGGGGGGCCGTGGTCACGGTTGCGGACCGAGATGGCACTTCTACCAAGATCGTGCAAGTATTTGATGCAGCCATGATGGATGCCATCAACAACGTCAGTGACGGTTGGTCCGACACGGCGTTCATCCTGCAAGGCGACCTGAAGGGTGTGACTAAGATGGCCATCATGCCGTAACCGTCTTCATGCGGGGGTGTCCACGGGTGGGCACCTCTGCGTGAAAAAACGTGGTAGATAGCGATGACCTATGCGTTTACGTCATTTTACTAAAACATTATTCCTGCTACATGAAGAAAATACTTCTCTCTCTTCTCTTTCTTTTAGCTTGTGCCGCAGCGGTGAAGGCTGACGACGGCACTGCTTTGGTGATTACTTTCCACGACAATACGACGCAGACGTTCATGCTCTCCACACTCCCTGACATCTGGATGAAGGACGATAAGCTGACTGTCAAGACCGCGGCGACGACAGCTGAATATGCGCTTTACACGGTCAAGACGTTCACTTTCAGTTCGTTCACAGGCATCGGCGCAATCACGTCTGAGAAGTTCTCGCTGAGCGATGATCGTCTCGTTGTCTCTGGCGAGAACGCCGAGGCGCGGATCTTCACACCCGACGGACGGGCGGTGGCGTGCCCTGTGGAGCGCACCGGCGGCAATACCGTCGTCTCCCTCTCAGCTCTTTCGCACGGTGTGTATATTCTCCGTGTAAATGGTAAATCGGTTAAAATCAAGAAATAACATGAAGAATCTATTCCTCTCCCTGGCTTTGACGCTGGTCTCTTTAGGCGCATTGGCACAAAAAACGGGTGATGCTTACACGGTCAACAAGGCGGACGGCACCGCCGAGACTTTCCAGCTTGACGGCATGTATAACCACATCGCCTTCACCGCTGCTGACCAAATGACGAACTTTATCACTGCCGACGGCGCTGATCTCGCCGAGAACGCGACCTGGAAGGTGGGCGAAGTGAGGAGTGTGACATTCTCCGTGGCGGCGCCTCCTACGCAGGATCCTACCAACGAGACGGCGACAGACTGTTGCCGCAATATGGGACTGGGCTACAATCTTGGCAATACTTTCGAAGCCAACTCGCTGAAGACACCGTGGTTTGACCCAGCCACGGCCACCGTGGAGCAGTTTGAGACGCTCTGGGGACAGCAGGTAACTACGCCCGAACTGATAACTTTCCTCCATAAAAACGGCATTGGCGCAATACGGCTGCCCGTGACGTGGGCACAGCACATCGACGACCGGGGCAATGTGGACAAGGCGTGGATGGACCGCATTCAGGAAGTGGTCGACTACATTGTCAATACGGGCATGTACTGCATTCTCAACACGCACCACGACAATGCCGCCGGTCCCGTAGTGTGGCTCAAGGACGATGCCGACACCTATAAGGCTCATGTGGAAAAGTTTAAGACGCTCTGGACAAACATCGCCACACGCTTCAAAGACTACGGTCACCTGTTGGTCTTCGAGGGATTCAACGAGATGCTCGATGCCGACAACACGTGGGGGACTCCCAAAAACGAGGCTGCCTACGCCGTTCACAACCAGTGGGCTCAGGCCTTTGTTGACGCCGTGCGTGCCACGGGCGGCAAGAACGCCACGCGTAACCTCCTTGTCAATCCCTATGCTGCGGCCAACTCCGAAGCTGTCATCAGCCATTTCACCGTACCCGATGACCCCGTCGGCGGTAATCGGCACCTTATAGTGGGGGTGCATACTTATGATCCTTATAACTTTGTCATCAACAAAACGACATGGGACAGTGAATGCAGGAAGTATGTATCCGACATGATGTCACGCCTGAAGACGACATTTGTCGATAAGGGGACGCCGGTGCTCATTGGCGAGTACGGCACGCACGGCAACAATCCCGACGGCACCTATGTCTCGGTCAACAAGTCTTCGTCCGACGCCCTGAAGCAAATGGCGGCCGACCAGGCTGCGCAGATCACGCGTGAGGGCAAGGCCATTGGTGCCCCGGCTTTCTATTGGATGAGCATCATCGACAGTGCCGACCGCGCGGTGCCTCAATGGAGCCTGCCCACTGTGGTTGAGGCCATGAAGGCGGCCTACGCACAATAAGCTATCTGTCACATGCTTCGAATCAAAAAGATTGTTTTCACCCTTTCCCTTATCATCCTTGCCTCGTGCGGTGGCAAGGAAAAGAAAAGCTATGAGGAATACGGCAGCGACGGTCAGACGACGCGCACGGAGCATCTCGCCGTCAACCTGCGGTCGCTTGTCAACCGCGGCACCCTCATTGGTCAGCAGTATGCCACCCTTGAGGGCATCGGCTGGCGCGGCGACTCGGCTCGCAGCGACATGCATGCGGTGTGCGGCGAAGGTCCTGCCGCAACGTGCTATGAGCTGCAAGGCATCGAGAGCGACAAAAAGAAGAATACCTCAGGCCTTGCGTTTTCACTTATCCGCAAGGACGCCCTGACGATGTTCCGGCACGGAGGGCTCGTCACGGTGACGTGGCAACCGCCGCGGGGCTCTGTTGAGACGGTGAGAGCGGGGGCTAAACGTGTCGCTGCCTTTCTCTCCGGACTCTGCGATGAGTACGGCATTCATGTACCGGTGGTCTTCTATCCTTTGCCTACGGGGTTAGGCAACTGGTACGACCGGATGTCCGCCGAACAGTACTACGCGCTCTATACCGCTGTCATGGAGACGCTGAAAGACGAGAATGTACCCAATGTCTTGCCTGGCTATGCTGAGGCATTCACTGACGGCGCGGCGTTCCGCCAGTCACTGCAACATGGTGATGGGCTTTTCCGTTGCTGCCCTACTGCCGGTGAGACGCGCCCCTTAGCGGTCAACGCCATCTATATTCAGCCAGCCGGCAAGACCGATACTACAGCTTATGCCGCCACGCTGCCGCTGTTGGCAAAGGCCGTGACACGCTTCGCGCAGGACAGAGACCTTGTGCCGTCGCTCACAACGGGCATTGAAGGCATCGTCGCAAAGGGTCTTTTTTCGCGTACACTGCTGCCCGTCATTAAGGGCAACCGCCTCTCTTACGTGCTCTTCAGCAGTAACAGAGGCACTTTCAAAAACCGGCATTTCTCAGTTCCCTATCCGGGTACCGGCAATGACATCATCCGTGATTTCGTTACGTTCTGTAATGACCGATCCACAATCTTCATCAATCAGCTCAACGGTCTGTACCTGTAGACCGGGTCAGCTGCGGCGACGGATCGATTACTTGAACGACAACCCCGTCGCCTGATGCTGAAAAGGCACCACCCCAACCTCTTCCGCGTACAGCAGACCATCAGCCGGATGCAGTGTCCCAGACTCAACGACATGGCGGCAGAGCCGGCCAAGCGCTGATCATTCGTGGGATATCCTTCACGGCACGGCCCGACGGCCCGTTCATGTTCTTGAACGCCGCATCCCATGCCTATATTATTCGATAACAAGCAAGCAAAACGACAATTGCCATTAACCTCCCGTTAATTGACACAAACATTCATGTACAATTAACAGAAAATTAATGGCAATTGATGTATACTCTCACGCCCGCAGTTCCAGAGGCCCTATACACTCCCCTATGGGAGGGCTGTGGGTGAGGCGGTGGGACTATTTATGCCCCTGCCAGACCACGAGAATTGATGAGCGCCTCGCCGTAGCCGTTCATAGAGTCGACGTAGAACGACATGATGCGCTTCACCGCTGCTTTGATGTTCATCATAATCTTTTTCATAATTGTTATCCTTTCTACATTAGTTAAACGTTCCGGGACTCGCTAGCCCCACATAACTATCTTTTACTTATATCGAGCACCTTTATGCAAGGTGCCTTTTCACTTATCTCACTGCAAAGTTAGTACTTTTTTCTGCAACCTTTCCATTTTTGTCACATATAGCTTGCAAATGCCACTGTTTTCTTGATTACAGTCAAAAAATGGCAGTCTTCTGCCACTACTGACACCATACAAGGCTTCCCCCAGGCATGCCCCCGCACTATTTGGAACGGACAGAAAAAGGCCGTAACTTTGCATTGTCAAAAGGAAAGAAACCTTCGAAAGAGGAATGAGCGCTCAACACAATCCCGAGACAAGTCCTAACAATTAATGTCTAACAATCTAAAAATCAGAGAAAGGAAACAACTATGAGCATTCGTTTTAAGAAGCAACAGATCAAGATGAAGAATTCCAAGTCGTTTGGAAAGTGGTACGGACGTGCTGTGAGCATGGGCCACATCACAATGAAGAATCTCGCCGAGGAGATCAGCCATTCCACGACTGTCACGTAGGCTGACATCATGGCAGTGCTCTCAGAGCTCAGCCACGTCATGAAAGCCCATCTCCAGGATTCCAAGACTGTGGTGCTCGACGGCATCGGCTCCTTCCAAGTGGGGATTAACTCTACTCTTGCCGATAAGGAGGCCGGCTTCACAGCCAACAACATCAAGAGGTATCACATCCTCTACAAGCCAGAGGTGAAGTTCGTTGCCAATGGCAACATAACGGGCAAGGGTCATCGTAGCGGCACCTACGTCAAGACACTCCTCAACGGCATCACCGCTGAGGTGCTTGACAAGAGCAAGAAGGCAGACAGCACAACGACCACCACTCAGCCGTAATGCAAGGGCGGCCCTTCTGGCCGTCCGCATCCTAAGAAGACTGAAGAGCATGGAATGAGAAATTATGAATTAAAGAACAATATCAAAATGAACAAGAAAGAGATCTGGAAGATGATCATCAACATGGTCATATCAATTTTGACTGCCGTAGCTACCACACTCGGCCTGACATCCTGTGGAATGTAACCCTGATAACATCTAAACGTCACCGAACAACACAGACTGACACGAACATCCTATTAATTGCCAACAACAACAAATCCGCCGCTTCCTGTACTGAAAACGGCGGATTATTGTTTGTAGGGACAATCGGGCTCGAACCGATGACCTCTGCAATGTGACTGCAGCGCTCTAAACCAACTGGGCTATGCCCCTATTATTTTGGATTGCGGATACAAAGTTACACGTTTTTTTTCGCCCTGCCAAATTTTTCTTCATGTTTTTTGGTGTCGTGTAGGACAGGTCTGGTGTCCGACTCTATCGCAAAACGAAAAAAATCTTGGTTATTCGTTTGGCAATTCAAATAAATAATGTAACTTTGCAAAGTAAGTATTGCAATTATTTCAACTTAATACATGAGCATTATGAAAAAGTATGTTTGCACAGTGTGCGGATGGGTCTACGATCCCACAAAAGGTGACCCCGATAACGGCATTAAGCCCGGAACAGCATTTGAAGACCTGCCCGCCAAACAAAACGACAAATACCAAAAACTGTTTCTCGGCCATTTGGTG
>CALJCU010000111.1 GCA_938023885.1 uncultured Prevotella sp.
TATTAAAAGTTAAATGTTGTTTATGTCAGTTTGAACTTCACAAGATAATACCTAACTTTGCAAAAATATAAGTTTTTCATTCGTATGTTTAAACGCTCCTTATTATTCTATTTAGGACTTTCTTTATGTCTAGCGTTACTTGCTGTAGGTTGCGGAAGCATCAAAGATGTTTCTTATTTTCAGGATGTCAAGTCAGAAGACTCAGTTCGTACGGTTAAGCCTTATGTCATCGCTTTCCAACCTGGTGACAAGTTTTCTATTATTGTGAGTAGTAAGGATCCTAAACTCGCTGCACTGTTCAATCTGCCGGTTGTCACTTATCAGGCAGGATCGACAATCACGGGTGCAAGCTCGTCGTATAATCAAGTGTCACTTTATACGGTGGACACCAAGGGTGACATAGATTTCCCGGTCCTTGGGAAGATTCATGTCGGCGGACAGACAAGAGAGCAGTTGGCTGCACTCATTAAGGGGATGCTTATCGGACGGGATCTGGTAAAAGACCCTGTTGTGACAATCGATTATGGTTCAATGTACTTTTCTGTGATAGGTGAGGTCAGTCATCCGGGGCAATATACGATAGATCACGATCAGATTACCCTGTTGGATGCGATCAGTAAGGCTGGCGACCTTACCATTTATGGTTTGCGTGACAGCGTGATGGTGATGCGTGAGTACAATGGTAAGCAGATAAGCTATACTACAGATCTCACTAACTGGAAGAAATTAACTTCTTCACCAGCTTATTATATTCATCAGAATGACGTGGTCTACATCAAGCCTAACGAAACGCGTAAACGGCAGAGGACCGTCAACGGCAATACAGTCACGTCTACTTCATTCTGGATGTCCATTGCATCGCTTCTGACTTCCGTCTCGGTCTTGCTATTCAAATAGGACGGAGCATACATATATTTAGTTGATTTTATTCTGTTACAACAGCAATAGACAATAATGGCAGAAATAGAGAACTTGAACCAGGAGCAAGAGGAACAGTCTGTTAATTTCCGGGATATTCTGAGTATGTGCATAGCCGACTGGGGGTGGATTTCGCTTTCAGTGGTTATATGCTTGTGCTTGGGATGTTATTATTATCTTCGTACGCCGAAAATTTACAATCGCTCAGCTATCTTGCTTATCAAAGATGACAGTAAGACTCAAGGCATGGGCTCTGATGTCGCATCTATGTTCTCAAACATGGGCATGGGAGGCGCTCAGACTAATGTTAATAATGAGCTTGCTGCCATTCAGGCACCTGCAAACATCATGGAGGCCGGTAAGCGCTTAGGACTTGACATGACCTATCTCATGAAAGGTACGTTTCAGCCGGTAGAGCTCTATGGAAAGACGCTGCCTGTGAAAGTGCGTTTCATGGGCCTTTCTTCTGATGAGAAGGCAAGCCTTGAGCTGACTCTCAAAGCGGATGGTTCTTTCACGATGACAGATTTTAATCGTAAGGGTGACGGACGAATCGTTAATAACGACAAGTCGGAAGTAAATGGACATATCAATTCTGTCGTCAATACACCTATTGGTAATGTCATGGTCACACCAACAGCCACCTACGGCTCTTTTGTCTGGCGTGACGTCAAGCCTATCATAGTGGTGCATTCTACTCTTTATGATATGACAATGAACATTCAGGCTAACCTCTCGGCTGACCTTGACAACAAGCAAGCTACTGTTATAGACATCGCTTATAAAGATCGTATTCCTGAGCGCGCAATGGATATCATCAACATGCTTATCAATGTTTATAAGGAAGCTTGGGTCAAGGATAAGAATGAGGTAGCAATTGCAACATCCAAGTTCATTACGAAGCGTTTAGCTGAGATTGAGCAGAGCCTTGGTGGTCTTGATGCTGATATCTCTTCTTTCAAGAGCACACACCTCATTCCGGATGAAGCTTATACGGCTCAACTCTATTTACAGCAGAGCAGGGATAACAGCAAGGAGATGCTTGATCTTAGCACGCAACGCTCTATGGCTCAGTATGTGCGTAACATGCTTGTCAGAGATGTACACTCCAGACAATTGTTGCCTGCTAACTCAGGTATTGATAATCAGTCGGTTCAGGCACAGATAACATCTTACAATACACTTTTGCTCGACCGTAACCAGCTTGCTGCTAACTCGTCCAGCAAGAACCCTATTGTGGAGGATTATGACCGGCAATTGACTGGCATGCGTAAGGCTATCGTTCAGAGTCTGAACAACCTCGTGGCAGGTATTGATAACCAGATAAGTCAGGCTCAGGCAACGGAAAACCAGACAAACAATCGTATTGCTTCTGTGCCTACGCAGTCGAAATATTTGCAGAGTGTAGGCCGTAAGCAGAAAGTTACGGAGCAACTTTATCTTTTCCTCTTGCAGAAACGTGAGGAGAACGAGCTCTCGCAGGCTTTCACAGCCTATAATGTACGCGTACTTTCTGCTCCTTTCGGCTCCATGATTCCTATTTCACCGAAGCGCAACATAATTCTGCTCATCTCTCTCGTAATTGGCCTTGCTATACCTTTGGGCATTATCATTCTCAGGGCAAGTATGAATACAAAGCTTCGTGGTAAGAAGGATTTGGAGAAGATTACTATTCCATTCATTGGTGAGATTCCAATGGCTGCGAAGAGGAAGTTCCATCTGCCTTGGCAGAAGCAGGAGGAAAGTCATACAAATGTTGTGCAGGAAGGCGAGCACAATCTCATCAATGAGGCATTCCGCATACTGAGAACAAAACTTGAGATTGTTTTGCCGGGCAACCGCAAGGACAATGTTATTCTTGTCACATCCTTCAACCCCAACAGTGGTAAGTCCTTCATTACTGAGAATATGGCCGTGTCGTTTGCTATTAAGCAGAAGAAAGTACTCATCATCGACTGTGACTTGCGCAAGGGTGCTTCTTCTATGCTTGTTGGTTCCCCGAAGATTGGTCTTACCCACTATCTGACAGGCAAGGATGTTGAACTCTCTCACTTGATTCATACGTATAGTGGCAGCAGTAACCTCTCGGTATTGCCAATCGGTATCGTTCCTCCAAACCCTGCCGAGCTCTTGGGCAATGGTCGCTTGAAGGGATTGCTGGATGAGCTGCGTCAGCAGTTTGATTACATCTTCCTCGACTGTCCTCCTGTTGAGGTTGTCGCTGATACCGAAATCATTGCAGGCTATGCTGACAGAACCATCTTCATCGTTCGTGCAGGTCTTCTTGAGAGGAGCATGCTGCCCGAGCTGGAGAAGCTTTATAGGGATGACAAATACCGCAACATGTTGCTTGTCCTCAATGGTACTCAAGGCGGCGGTCACAGGCATGGTTACGGTTACGGCTATGGCTATGGTTACGGTTACGGCTATGGTTACGGCTATGGTAAGTACGACAAGAACAGAAAGAAATAGTTTTAAATTGGGTAGGAAGCAAACGCCTATGATTAGTGCTTACCTCCTGCCTGGTTTATCTGCAAGTTTTTTTATTGTTCTACCCATTTTCTGTCGTTATCCCACGGTCTTCCGCCGTCCGTCCCACGGTCTTCCGCCGTCCGTCCCACGGTCTTCTGCCGTCCGTCCCGGGATCTTCCGCCGTCCGTCCCACGATGACAATTTGTATGGCGCGGCACCACCGTTCAGTTATTGGCAGGATCGTCCGTGAACCG
>CALJCU010000112.1 GCA_938023885.1 uncultured Prevotella sp.
TCCTCATGCCATCCATTCTGTTTAGTTCTTTCATGTCAGTCATATTTGAATGAATATTCAGTTTATTATTTTCTTTGCGCATTTGTTATATCTGCAATTAGTGCAAAGTTAAGGCTTTTGAATGTAAAAGACAAAGATTTTTTGAAGATTTAGGGCTTTTCCTACGAATAGACGGCCTATAAGGATCTGCATGGACACACAACGGGATTACGCGAGACACGAAAGTCCTATGGTAACCGTCCATAACGGCCAATAAAGACAGATATGGGCACATCAGAGGGACAAGTCAATCTCATTGAGATCAACCTGCCATCTCACTTGAATCCCATCTCGATTTCTTAGGAAATGCCACAGTGTCTCAAGCAATCTTTAACGTCCTTTGGACTTGTCTTTAACGGCTGCCCAAGTGTAGTCTCGCTACGGTTCAGAATCACGGTCAACACATCTTGTTCGTTTTCTGGAGCTATTTCGTAAGCAAGAGTCACCTGCGAAATGCCGTCTTTCCAGAAGCGATGACCTTTGTCCTGCAATCGCCCGGGATCTATGTTTGACAAAGTGTCAGCCCTTACCATGATGCGACCCTTTGCATTGTCTTCCTTGTTCACGCTAATCAGTACATCATCATCCGTAGCAATAGTAGCGAAAAGAAGCTTAGAACCTGTAAAACGGTTATATTCGCGATAATCATCAAAACGCAAGAGTTCACGGACCGGTACCTTGTTGATCGTTCCATCCGCATAGCCCATGATGAGATCAGCATCCTGAGCCTCTTCGTCGTATACCGCTAAGGTTAGTTCCGTCGAGTCATCATAATCGTAATCTGATATTTTGCAGAACTTTCCGTTGGCAAGGAACTTAAAGAATGCGATGGAAGGCCGGTAATCACCACTCCCATCATCGAAAAGTGAATTTTTACGGCATTTGCTTGTCTTAATCTTTTCGTCAGTAGTTGGCGCAGGCATTACTGAGGTGGGAATCGGCATAACACTTACCATTCCCGACTCTGTATTTGTGCCAGACGGATGATTCAAATTGTGACGTGAGGCCTCCTCAGTTTTCATACTCTGAAGTCTCTCTCTACGCCGCAAATTATATGACTCAAACTCTTGCCTCGAAAGGCTCCGTTTGCCATTGTCCTGACGAAAGAACCACACTCCATACAGACTAACACCCTCAGGACATGGCTCAATATCGACCTCTAAGACATACTTGCCACTCTTCTCGCCTATATCCCATTTCGAATGAATAAAAGTTGTGGCATAGTTGCCGAATCGGATGGCACACTGGTCCAGAATATACCGCTGATATTTGTCGCGGTCACCATTGAACTCCTTATATTCAAGATCGTTTTCTACTCCTATTCCAGCGCCACTGTTGTTTGCTCCGATATAAACCGTACCGCCATAGGCATTGAGGAAAGAGGCTATAGCCTCAAGAACATTATCAGTACGGAGCCTCAGTTCAGGGCGCATATGATTTCCGGATGGATAAACAAGTGACTCCTTGTATTCTACTTTGTCTGTCTCTATTCCGATGCCATAAGTATCAAGATTAGACTCATAGCCTTTAAGGTTGAGATTATCCTTGATCCTGTTGAATACATCATTGGCCTGGCGATCCATATTGTTTTCTTTGAGGATATTGTAAGCCATGATTAATGAAGCTAACTTTTGAGTCGTTCCATCTTCCATGCTGCGGCATCGCCACAGTTCGTCATCATGCCCTCGAAAGCCTAAATAGCTCACAATACGTAACTGATGAAATTTCTCTGACATGGACGTGTCTGCTCCAAAAAGATCCGGTGACGTGTTTTGCAAACTGTCAAGACGTTCAGGATCAATATAATCATTGACGGCAAAATCATAGAGAAGGTATATAAGCTCCAGACGTCCACGATAATAGGCTGCCTGCGTCTCCCAGCCTAGCAGGCGGCACAAGACGCGTGCAAAGGCTAAATAATTGTATGAGCGCACATAATCGTCATCCGTGAAAGCCATCCGATCTAAGATACGGATAATTTCTTTGACATAAGAAACGTCAAGAATGCGATCACTTTTCTCAAAGTCATCACTTACAGCGGAGTCTTCAGTCTTATCCTCCTTTCTCTCTTGTTCTTCCTCCTCTTCATCAGCGTAAGCATAATTCAACATAAGGTTATGGAATGCTTTTGCCAAGTTTACCGGCTCCCCTGTTGTCCGGCCTTCTACAGAGCAGAATAAGTGGAAAACACCTGAGGCAGTATTCCGGTAAACGGCTTTCACCAAATCGCCTACATTAAAGTCCTCATCGCAGTAGCCGGCCAAGCTTACGCTTTCTCCATCAGGGGTCACGGCCGGGATGGGAATACGATGCTCTCCTTTCCCCATATATTTGCCTAATGAGCAGACAACCTCATCTCCAGGAGAATAGAGCTCTTCACAGACATACTGCTTAATTGTGTTTTGCATGGAAAAGTGAATCATGCCGTCGGCATCGATGCTTTTAATCTCAGCTTCCATACTCAGCATCTTACCTCTATTATTCGTGAACATCCATGACTCGAGATGGTGTATGTAGCTTACAATATCCTCGCCATAAAGATATCCGCTTTCCTGTTTCTCGCCTTGTATGATACAATAAGCTTTTGATTCATTCCCATTGATAAACTCCACGCGAGTAATGCTGATGGTTACACGGTCACCGACATTGTGACTATTGTTATTGTCCTTTGTGGTGAAATTCTCATGACCGGCCTTTTGCTTTTGTTCAATATAAACATGCTCAATATCAT
>CALJCU010000113.1 GCA_938023885.1 uncultured Prevotella sp.
GTGCTCATGGTGTGGACTTTCACCCTTGTGTTATATATAACAGTTAAAAAAGTGTATGTCAATACAGGGTGGCTAAGCCACCCACGTCTTTTACCACTGTATTCTATTCAGGCAGTCGTCCTTCATACATAATGCTTAACTCACCGTAGACCTGTGCCCAGTTTCGTATCGTGGTAGTCCATTTTTTAGTTGCTTCAAATGTGGCTAAATACAAGGCCTTAAGGAGGGCTGTATCGCTTGGAAATACGCTTCTCTGACGGTTAAGCTTACGGTATGTAGAATTAAGCGATTCTATAGCATTAGTTGTATAAATAACCTTTCTAACAACGGAAGAAAACTTGAAAATAGGAGAAATAACATCCCAGTTATCCTTCCAGCGTTTCATTGAGTTAGGATACTTTGGTGTCCATTTTTCAGTCACCTGTTCCAAAGCCACTAGAGCTTTCTTTTCATCAGAAGCCTGGTAAATGGTCTTCAAATCTGTCGCAAATGCTTTCCTGTCTTTATCAGGTACATATTTCAATGTATTACGAACCTGATGAACAATACATCTTTGATACTCTGTTTTAGGAAAGGCTGCTCCAATGGCTTCCTTTATACCGGTAAGACCATCAGCGCAGATTACAAGGATGTCCTTTACTCCTCTGTTTTTAAGCTCATTTAGTACGGATAACCAGTATTTTGAGCTTTCATTGTCACCTACCTGTATTGTAAGCACTTCTTTCTTTCCCTCAGTATTTATACCTAAGATGACATAGGCTGCAAGCTTCCTTATTACGCCGTTATCACGGACAGAATAGTGGATAGCATCAATATAAAGGATTGGATAGACTTCATCTAATGGCCTGTTCTGCCAGTCTTCAATCTGAGGCAGGATTTTATCTGTTACATCTGAAATGAAGCCTTCAGACGTTTCAAAACCATATATGTCCTCTATTGTCTCTGAAATCTGCCTTGTTGTCATTCCTTTTGCATACATGGATATGATCTTCTGGTCAATGTCTGAAATGTCTTTCTGACGCTTTTTAACAATCTGAGGCTCGAAAGTAGACTTGCGATCCTGAGGAACCTCAATTCCGACCTGCCCATAGCTGCTGTTAACCATCTTAGGCTTATAGCCGTTTCTGTGGTCATCACTGTCATATCTCTCAGATTTGCCATATCCAAGATGTTCATCCATTTCTGCTTCCATCATCTCTTTGATGGTTCCACCTAACAGATCTTTAAGTGCATCCTGAATGTCTTCAGCTGTTTCAATATCATACTCTTGAAGTAACTGCTGAATAATGTTTCTTTTCCCTTCGGTCATTACAACTTTGTGTACCGGTTTCTTTTCTCTTTTTGCCATAATAAAAGGCCTCCTATGATTTATATTTTATCATAGAAGACCTATTGCTTAATAGCTATTTACAGACAAGTGTTCACATGTTCCTTACATCATTCAAAATCATCTAAATATCCATCATCATGAAAGTCTAATTTATACGGCTCTGTCAGTATTTCAAGCACGTTGAACAGCTCGTTCGGATTGTCGAACGGCTCACCCATTCCCATAAAGACGACGTTCGTGAGCTTGTCTGACTCGGGTACCGACCGGATCTGATTCAATATCTCGTTCGCCGTCAAGTTGGCCGAAAATCCCTGTTTGCCAGTCATGCAAAACAAGTATCCCATCTTACATCCTACTTGCGACGAGACGCAAAGCGTCGCCCTGTTTTCGGCCGGGATAAAGACCGACTCGACCGCACGTTGTTTAGCTGTCGAAAAGAGGTATTTGACCGTCCCGTCTATTGAACGTACCGATTCGGCGGGTGCTGCGGATCCCACCTCGTATGAGGTTTCGAGCAACTGCCGTTTTGCCAGGGAAATATTCGTCATGTCTGCGATCAAGTCGACTCGTTTCCGGTACAACCAGTCAGCCATCTGTCGGGCGGCATAGGCCGGCAAACCAACGCCGACGGCCACCTCGCGCAACTGTGCGAGGGTCATCCCCAGCAAACGTTTTT
>CALJCU010000114.1 GCA_938023885.1 uncultured Prevotella sp.
GATTGATGTCCAAGGCAGGCTATATAAATATGACACAAAAAATAATACTTATAGCTTTTCCGGCTTCGAGGTTAAGGAAGGAATGATATACGCCATGGTCCCAGAACACAACCGGCTTTGGATAGCAACATCCGAAGGACTATACTATATCACAAGAGACAGCAAGGTACATTCATACGGTAAAACAGAGATGCCGTTGCTATCCGGTTTCTATTCACCTGCCTGTAAGAAAATAATATGGGGTGGAACTGATGTTGTTGTAGCGCAACGTCTTTCGCCTGCAACAGACAACCGCAGTTTCCCAACAGTACAAGTCTCCGACATTCAAGCATCAGACAGAGGAAATTATAAATTGTATTTGGCCACTTATGATTACAATAACAGGGAACGCGAGATGTTCTGGTATAAAATTGGTGAGGACGGGCAGTGGCAGACTCTGCTGGCAGGTACCAATTGTATTACTCTGTCAGCACTGAAAGGCGGTGATTATGCCGTATTCCTGACCGTAGACCCTAACCATAGCGCATCAGTAGCCACTTATCGGCTGCATGTGCCTTATCCTTGGTATCTGCAATGGTGGGCTATCGGAATATATGTCCTTCTGATAGCATTTGTCATATTCATGATAGTGCGGCATTACAGACTTCGCGCACAGCGTGAGGTGGAGCAGCACAAGCGTGAGAATATGCTTGCTATGACAGAACAGAAAATGGAGTTCTTCGTGGACATGTCGCATGAGCTGAAGACTCCTCTGAGCCTTATCATTGCACCATTGGAGAGTCTCATTTCAGAGAGTACAAATGCTAAGCTGCGTGCATCGCTGAAAAAGATACTGGCTAACACCAATCATCTTAATGATATAATTCACCGGATACTGGACATCAAGAAAACAGAGACGGAGAGCGAGGACCAGCTACTTACATCGCACGTGGCTATAACGAACATTGTAAGCGGGAGTGTTGATGAGTTTAAAGACGAAGCTGCTTCACGCAATATTGCCCTTACGTGCGACATCGACAAGACTCCGGTATGGATGGATGTAGACACTGTGAAGATTCAGATGGTGCTGCGTAACATTCTTTCCAACGCCATGAAATATGTTTCTGACGGTACTGGAAAGATTCATGTCACAGTAGGTACGGAGGATAAGAATGTCGTGATAGTCGTTGCAGACAATGGCCCAGGCGTTACGGATGCTGATTTAGAGAAAATCTTCAACCGATACTATAAAGGTGACGATGCACATAATGGCTCGGGGATAGGATTATCTGTAGTAAGGAAATATATCACTCTGCATGGTGGGACGGTAGCTGCAAAGAATGATAATGGGCTGGTTGTGACGGTCTCTCTGCCATTGACTGTAAGCAAGATGGTACCAGAGAATAATGAGACTCTTGATAATAAACCTACGATTCTCATTGTAGATGACAACCATGAGATGGTCGACTTCCTGAGCACTTCCTTGAAGAGCTCGTATAACACTGTAGCTGCATACAGTGGTGAGGAGGCATTGACAAAGTTGGCAGGAAATACTCCGGACCTTATCGTCACAGACCAGATGATGCCCGGAATTGACGGCATAGAGCTGTGTCGCAGACTGCGGCAGAATCACTCTACAAAGGACGTGCCTATAATAATGCTGACGGCGAAAGACGATGTCAGCATCGAGATGGCGAGCATTAGCGGCGGCGCAGATTTGTTTATGCCCAAGCCGTTCAACATGCGGAAGCTGCAACTGCACATAGCGCAGTTGTTGAAGAGAAGAAAGTCAATTATCGAAAGCGCTCATATCGACAACATCACAGAGCAACAGCAGTCTGTGATTGTGAACAAGAACAACGACGAAGCTCTCATGGCAAATATCATCAAAATCATAGACGAAAATATGTCATTACCCGACTTCAACGTGTCGAAGCTCAGCGAACTGGCAGGTATTGACCAAAAGCAGTTGTACAGAAAAATAAAGGCTATGACAGGCGAGACACCCGTAAGTTTCATAAGAGAGCAGAGGTTGAAGAAGGCTGCGGCATTATTGCGTACAAAAACTTTCTCTGTCTCAGAGGTAATGTACCATGTGGGCTTCAACAGTATGTCCTATTTCAACAAATGCTTTAGTGAGAGATACAAGATGTCGCCAAAAGAGTTTATGGGTCAGCAATGATTTCCATTTGTTGGGACAATTTTAAACAACTTTGTCACCCTCAAGCTGGGGTGGCAAAGTCAATCATTTATATTTTCTTCCCGTGCAGATACTGGTAGAGGTATATGGCATAGTCGCACTCATGACTCGGCAGTGGGGCGCCTGCTGCCGAGGGCTGTTCGTAGAACTCGTCGATCTGCGTTGACAAGTTTTCTTCATCCCATAGTTGGGATGTCTCTGAGAGTATTGAATGCCGATAATATTGTCGTCTATACATTGTTGCTGTTTGTCTGATGCTTGGTGAAACTTCTTGCCTTTCTATGCGAGTGTGCAATGATTTTGGCATGAGTCTTATTGTGTCCCCATGCATAAACCGTGCACGCGAAGACAAAAAGAAAAGGGTTAAAGTTTCTAAATGAACTCTAACCCCCTGATTTTGTATGTCTTATAAAAGCGCTCCAGGATGGGCTTGAACCAACGACCCCCTGATTAACAGTCAGGTGCTCTA
>CALJCU010000115.1 GCA_938023885.1 uncultured Prevotella sp.
CATCGTAATAAATACCGGCAGTCAGTGTCTTATAGTTAGCAGAGTCGCCGTTGATTGCAAAATCCTGGTCACCGGTAGCAGATTTTGTACGGCCTGTGTTACTGAGTTGTGTAAGGTCGAAGAGTGCACCGCCATTGCTGACACGATAGTTGGCGTTCGCCTTCTTTGTGGCCTTCGATGTCTCACTCATCACGGCGATCTCAGAGGTCATGTGGTCGTTACCGAAAGCATTGAAACAGAACTGAAAACTGACGGTGTAAGCAGTGAGGTCTGACGTGAACTCGATCTTGATCTTGTCTGCATCCCAGAACATGTGTGCAGAACGATCGTTGCCCGAAGGAGTGAACTTCAGGAACTTACCGAAGTCATCACTGCCGATGCTCAAACCGGCGGCAGCACTCGGAGAGGTCCAGCCTGTCTCAGCCACGGTCTTGGCGGTCTCGAAGTTCTGCGAGTAGATAATCTTCTTCGCACTTACGTTTGTGGAGCAGCAGAGCGCCACCAATAACGTAAAAAAGAAATAGAGCCTTTTCATACGCTTTATGGTTTAAAGTTATTGTTGTTTATTATTGTTGTTTCTCTAAGGATTCAGTGCACTGGCTATTTCCAACCGTCATTCTGTATGTATCCACAGTTGAGCACATCCTTCTGCGGGATGGGGAAGAGATACCACTTATCCTCCCACGTGCGGGTTTCGAGGGTCTTCTCCTGATAGTTGTAAGAGCCGTCGGCATTCTTTATGATCTTCATGCCCTTGATGGTCCTGAGATACTCGGGGGCCTCTTTCCAACGACGGAGGTCGAAGAAACGGTGTCCCTCAAAGGCGAGCTCCACAAAGCGTTCGTTCTCATAACGTTTCTTGAAAGCATCAAAGCTCAGACTGGTGGCAATGTCCGGCTGCTTGGCACGGTTACGGATATAGTTGATAGCCTGGGCAGCCGTCATCGGCAGGCCCTCAGGAGCCACGTAGCCACTTCCTGTATAGTTCATGGCTGCCTCCGCATAGTCGAGGTAAAACTCGCCGAGACGGAAGATGACCCACTCATGGGCGAAACTGTTCGAGTTGGTCTTGGCAATGATGGTACCTTTGTTGATATACTTCTTCAGATAGTAACCTGTCGGGGTACCGTAAGTGACGGACGACGAGTTGGCGCCACCCTCGTAAGTCTGCAGCGTATCCTTATCCGGCCAGGTTTCACCGTTGACAGCCACGGTGAGGGCGAGACGACTGTCGCGGTTCTTATAAGGGTCCTGCGGGTCATAGCCACTCTCCGGGTCGGTGATGGCCTTGCCGTTCGTCATCTCATAGGCATCTACGAGGTTCTGCGTCGGGCAGTTACCACCTCCGGCATTCTCCAGACCGATCGGATAGTTGTATTTCTCAAAGGCGTTGCCGGCTGTGGTACGGCGGGAGAAGATGATCTCCTTGATACCGTCCTTGTAACTGTCTTTATCAAAAAGCTTCGAATAGTCAGAAAGCAATCCCATACCCTCATTACGCGCCTCAGCGATAACATCATTGCTGAGCTTGGCAGCTTTCAGCCAACGGATCTTGTCGTTGTTCGGGTTGAACAACGGGCTGGCATAATAGAGGGCGGCACGCGCACGGAGCGCCATGACGGCCAGTCTGTTGGCACGTCCCGTCTGCGCCTTGTAGTAAGCCATGCTCCCGAGATCACCATAGTTGACGATGATGCTGTCCTGAATGGCAGCACACTCGTCATCGATGAACTTGAAGATAGTGTCTGCAGGAACCTGCGGCAGACTGTTAGCTTCCGTAGCCGACATATTCCTGATCTTCAAAGGAATGTTGCCATAGCGCTTGACGAGCTCGAAATAGAAGAAGGCACGGGCCCAGCGGGCCTCATACTTATAGTTCTTATAGAAATACAGCTCCTGCTGATAATGCTCATCCTCGGTATAGTCGGGGAAGGTGCAGTCGCTGAACTCATCGAGAACAAGGTTGCAGTAAGTGATGCCGTTCCATGCCGAGTTCCACACGCGGTTCTTCGCATTGGTCGGGCTCCAGGCACCATTGTAGAAGTCCTCTACGGCATTGCCGGAATGAGAGTAGACACTCTCATCCGTAGCTGAGCTTGCCATGGCACCGCTATAGTTGCCGAAGTCGTAGTCGATATCGTTGTAGATCGTCGTCATGAAGCCACCGACACGGCCGAACATCTCTTCGATATAAGCCTTATCGTAAGTGTTGTACTCCTTGTAGTTCATCTTGTCTGAGCAAGACGCGAAGGCGAGCAGGCCGGCGGCAGAAGCGAGAAATAAATATTTTAATTTCATGGTTTCCTTGTTATTAATCTTACAGTTAATCTTACATCGTCCAATCCTACATTGTTACAGACAGACCAAAGATGATGCTGCGTATCAATGGACTGCCGGTACCATAGTACTCAGCATCCACGCCATTGAGATGGTCGAGCGTGAAGAGGTCTGTGCCACGGACATAGAACTTGGCAGCACGTACGAAACCTGTCTTGGCCACCAGGCTCTTCGGGAAGTTATAGTAAACCTCGAGGTTGCGAAGCTTGAAAAACGAACGGTTGCGAAGCCAGAAGTCGGATGTCTGGTAGCTGTTGGCATTCGTGCTGGAGCTCAGACGCGGAAACTCGGCATCGGTGTTCTCCGGGGTCCAACGGTTGTCGTAAACATACTGAGAAAGGTTCGTATTGTTGATAAGTCCCCAGTAGTAACCGGTAGTGTTGAGCAGTGCACTGTAACGGCCCACGCCCTGGAACATGGCATCGATACCGATACCCTTCCACTCGGCACCGAGATGGAACGTGTAGTAGATCTCCGGGCAGACGGTGCTGTAACCGATCTTTGTCTTATCGTTGGCATCGATCTTACCGTCGCCATTGACATCCTCATACTTGATGTCGCCAGGGAGAACTGTAGAGAAAGTCTGCGTAGGACTGTTGTCGATATCAGCCTGATCCTTGAAGTAACCGATGGCCTTCAGGCCCCAGATGCTGTTCAGAGGATAACCGGTCGTGACGAGGTTGTCGTAAGGACGGGGCTGCTCAGCCTGCTCCTTGATCTTGTTCTTGTTCAGCGAGAACGTACCACCGAGGTTGACATCTACCTGACCGAAACAATGGTTGTAATCGAGTGACGTCTCAAGGCCCCAACTGTCAACCTTGCCGCCATTGATATAAGGCGCATCGAAGCCGATGACG
>CALJCU010000116.1 GCA_938023885.1 uncultured Prevotella sp.
GAAAGATATCTCCCAGGAGATTGACAACCGTCTCGAGAATGTCGACTTTGACCCACAGGAGTTGGAGTCTATCAACACCCGCCTCGATCTCATCTATTCACTTGAACAGAAGTTCCATGTCTCCTCCTCTGTCGAACTCATTGCGGAGCGCGACAAGATAAAGAATCAACTCAACAGTATCGATGGCGGCGACGGACAGTTACAGGCGCTCAAGGAGGCCAGCGACAAGGCTTATGCCGTCTGTCTGGGGACTGCCCGACAATTGAGTGGCATAAGAAAGAAAGCCGCTCAGAAAGTTGAGGATGAGATGAAGCAGCGACTTATCCCACTGGGCATCCCCAAGGTTCAGTTCGCTATCGACTTCAAGGAGAGCGACTGCACACCCTCGGGTATTGATAAGGTTCAGTTCCTTTTCAGTGCCAACAGCAGCACAGTTTTGCAGCCCGTGGCACAAGTAGCCTCGGGCGGTGAGATAGCGCGTGTCATGCTCTCGCTGAAAGCCATGATCAGCAAGGCCGTGAAACTCCCGACGATCATCTTTGATGAGATCGATACGGGTGTCAGCGGGCGTGTGGCAGAGAAGATGGCACAGATCATGCGTGAGATGGGCAACAGCAACCGTCAGGTTATCTCCATCACTCACCTACCGCAGATCGCCGCCATGGGTACAACCCACTACAAAGTGGGCAAGGAGGAGACGGCTGAAGGCACCGTGAGCCACATGCGGATGCTCAGCCCCGAGGAGCGTGTCACGGAGATCGCACAGATGCTCAGCGGCAGTGACATCTCGCAGGCAGCCATAGAAAATGCAAGGACATTATTAGGCCCCTCCACGACCGGTAAATATCAAATATCCCGATGAAAAACATATTCAAAATATTATTTGTATTGTTATTCCTCCCTCTGATAGCTCTGGCGCAGCCTGCACCTGTCAAGAAGGTGGTACAGAGCGTCTTCACGCTCACAACCTATAACGCTGACGGCACGATCCATTCCTCCACACACGGTGTCTTCACTGGTAACAGTGGTGAGGCCATAGCCATGTGGCATCCGTTTCAGGGCGCTGCAAAGGCCGTTATTATCGATGCCAAAGGCAAGCAGTATGATGTTGATGTCATGCTCGGTGTATCAGAGAACTATGATGTCTGCCGTTTCCGTATTAAAGACTATACCAATGCAAGCACGGCGCTTCCACTGGCCACCAGCAACGCGGCGGCTTCCACAGCATATCTCGTCGGCTACGGCCTCAGGAAAC
>CALJCU010000117.1 GCA_938023885.1 uncultured Prevotella sp.
GAGCCACAGATTGTCGCGTACAGTCCCACTCAACAGTGTGTTACCCTGTGGCACGTAAGAAAGGTTACAACGTGTAAGAGGAGAGATTTGGGTGATGGGTGATGGATGATGGGCAGTAATGGCCTGCAATGCACGTCTTTGCCTTCGGTTTCTTCTCTTCCTTATTCTTATTCCTTTTTCCTTATTCGTTAGCGAAGCGTCAGCGTGCGAAGCGTAGATGACGGCCTGTCCTTCCTTCGGCTGTACCAGTCCCAGGATGATACGGATAAGAGTTGTCTTGCCGGCTCCCGTCTCACCAGTCACTGCCGTACACGTGCCTGGCTTGAAGTCAAAATTCAAGTCATGTAACACCTCATCACCATCGTCATAAGCATAAGACACGTGCTCCAGCCGGATGCCGCAAGGAGGCTCCATGACGACGGGATCGCCCTGCTCATCCAAGGGGTTCTCTTCCAACTCCATCAGCCGCTCGGCTGCGGTGAAGACAGAGACGAAGGCCGGCACAAGCTTCGTGAGACTGCGGGCAGGGCTCTGGATGCGGTTGACCAATTGTAGGAAAGCGGTCATGCCGCCAAAGGTGAGAGAATGAGAAGCCATACGGACAGCAGCCCAAAGGAACGCCACAAGATAACCCACAGCAAAGCCTATGTTCAATACTGTATTGCTAAAGACAGAGAACATCGTGCGACGTACGACCTTATGCCGGAGAATGCTCTGCGTGTGTTCCAGCCGGTCGATCATCAGTCCCTCACTTTCCAAGGTCTTGATGAGCATACGGTGCTGGATGGTCTCCTGAAGGGCACTCTGCACACGCGAGTCTTCCGTACGCACGTCTTTCGTCAACCTACGCATCTGACAGACGTAGATCTTACTGGCAGCCACGAAAACAGGAATGATCGCTACGGTAATGAGAGCCAATACGGGATCCATGGCGAAGAGATAACAGAAAGCCCCAATGAACATCGTCAGAATAGACAGCGTGTTAGGGATGGTCTGCGTGAGGAAGTCGACGACATTAGCCACATCAAACTCTAGGCGGTTGAGCACGTCGCCCGAATGATAACCCTCGCGTCCGTGCCACTGCGAGCGGAGGATACGGTCGAGCATGCGTTGCTGCATGCGGTTCTGTGCCTTGATACCGAGCAGGTTCTGCACCCACGTGCTGCTGATACTGAGCAGGAAATCGAGCAGGATAAGGATACCCATCACAGCAACTGCCCAATAGAGGTTCCCTTTTGAGGCGCCACTTGCCACATCGACAGCATGCTGTACCGCACTGACCTGGGCCAACGACACGATAACAGCCAATAGACCAATCACGGCATTGAGACAAGCCTGAAGCCGGTTGCCGCGCCAGGCATACCATAGCCACCGCAGGATCTCGCCTGTCTGATATTTCGGCTTCTGAACCTGTAACGCCTTCCTTACATAATTGAGCATAAGCTTTCCTTTCCTTCTTATCCGCGCTGGTCGGCACCCCACATGAGCTTCTCACGCAGGATAGAGAAATAGCGCTTGGAGCGCAGTTTGACAACCTTCACGTAATAAGGAGCTTTGCGGATAATGAGCTTTGTCCCTTCATGCAACTTCTCTGAACGGCCATCAATAGCTACAAGGAACTTATGACTACGGCTCTCTACCTCAAGTTTGATGGCAGTAGTGTCATTGAGCACAATAGGCCGGATATTCAGACTGTGAGGCGCCACAGGCGTGAGACAGATACTGCCACTGTTAGGCACAATGATAGGGCCGCCGTTACTGAGGTTATAAGCTGTGGAACCCGTAGGCGTGGAGACAACGAGTCCGTCTGCCTGATAGGTCACCAGGAAGTCATCATTGACATAAGCCCGGATAGTGATCATCGAGGCACTGTCACGCTTGAGGATGGCAATGTCGTTGAGGGCATAGGGACTGCCCTCAATGGGAAGCTCTCCCGGCTCACCGTCGTTCTCTGCTGTAATCTGTATGACAGTATGATTCTCAAATTGACAGTTGCCCTCATAGATATCCGTCAATGCTTCCTTAAACTCGCCCGGCAGCACCTCAGCCAGGAAGCCCAGCCGGCCCGTATTGACACCTATGACGGGCGTGCCCTTGGCAAGGACGCGGTTGGAAGTCTTGAGGAAGGTGCCGTCACCACCAATAGAGACAGCATAGTCGGCATCAAAGTTGTATTCATCGAACACACTGTCGGCATTGACTTCCACATGCAGCGTCCCCGTGAGATAGTCGAGGAAAGGCCGGTCGATGTATATCTCTGCATGACGCCCGTAAAGACAGGCGAGTACTTGCTCAATGCCCGCACTCTTCCTGGCCTGGTATTCGTTGCCGAAGATGGCAAAACGAAGTCGTTTATCCAGTGACATTTTCTATGCTTCTTAAAATGCTTCTTACAAATCGGCAACAAAGATACAAAACTTTTTAGCATATTAGGCCAAAAGAACGAAAATATTAAGCACGTTTTTGTAAATGTTCGTTAAAGGAGAAACGGATAGCCGTTTTCTCACCGATTTTAGCTATCTTTGTAACGTATAGGCGGGCTGGCAGGATTAGGATCCGCAGCATGGCAGAACACAAATAACGATAAATATTAATATATTATTATGGTAAAGGTATATGAATTTTTAGCCAATGGCTTTGAAGAGATTGAGGGGCTGGCTCCCGTGGATATTCTGCGCCGCGGCGGTGTTGACATCAAAACCGTAAGCGTCACAGGCAGTGAGTTTGTGGAGACATCACACGGTGTGACCGTCAAGGCAGACATGAAGTTTGAGGACAGTGACTTCGCCGATGGTGACCTGCTGATGCTCCCTGGCGGTATGCCCGGCTCAACGAATCTCAATGCGCACGGGGGCGTGCGCAAGGCGATGAAAGCCCAGTATGATGCCGGCAAACGCGTGGCAGCCATCTGTGCAGCTCCGATGGTGCTCGGATCGCTTGGCATCCTGCAAGGAAAACGTGCTACCTGCTCTCCCGGTTTTCAGAAATATCTCACAGGTGCCACTTACACGGGTAATCTCTTTGAGGAGGACGGTCTCGTGACAACGGGCGAAGGTCCTGCCGCCACCCTGCCCTATGCTTACCATATTCTCGGCTACTTCATTCCTGAGGCGGACGTGAGGGCTTTGGAGAAGAATATGCAGTTCGCGCACCTAATGAAAAGATAATTATGGATTATATAATTATTGTAGCAGGCGGACACGGCACCCGCATGGGGTCCGACATCCCAAAACAGTTTCTGAAGGTTGCCGGTAAGCCCGTGCTCATGCACACCATAGAGCGGTTCCATCATTATGACCCACAACTCGGCATTATCGTCGTACTGCCGAAAGACCAGCAAGAGACGTGGAAGGCTCTCTGCACAGAGTCTCATTTCGACATTCATCACCGCATCGCCGACGGAGGGGCGACGCGCTTCGAGAGTTCAAAGAACGGACTGGCCCTCGTCCCCGACGACGGGGAAGGTGTCGTAGGATTCCACGACGGCGTGCGACCTTTCGTCTCTGAAGAGGTCATCGCCAGCTGCTTCGATACGGCACGTGAGGAATACACGGCGGTACCTGTAGTGCCTGTCACCGACACCCTGCGTCACACCGACCCGCGCTCTGAACGGACATTCACCGTGGACCGTTCTCTTTACCGTGCCGTGCAGACACCTCAGGTTTTCGACATCTCTCTCGCCAAGCAGGCTTTCAACCAGCCGGAGCGGAAGACGTTCACCGACGATGCCTCCGTGGTGGAGAGCCTCGGCATAAGCATCAAGCTCGTCGACGGCAACAAGGAGAACATCAAGATCACCACACCTTCCGACCTGAAAGTCGCTGAGGCTCTTGCAGAGTCGTTTTAGTAATGAGCAGTATACTCGATCAGGACATCATGTATCTCCCTGGCGTAGGACCAAAACACAAGGAGATTCTCGTCAGTCAACTCAACATCAGGAGTTGGGGTGACCTGCTTGAGTATTACCCATATAAATATGTGGACCGGTCGAAGGTCTATGCCATCCGTGAGCTCACGGGCGACATGCCGCTGGTACAGATAAAGGGAGCCATCCAGAGCTTCGAAGAGTTTGGTGAAGGGCGCAAGAAACGCATCGTAGCTCATTTCTCCGACGGGCACGACCTCGTCGACCTCGTATGGTTCGGCGCAAAGAACTGGGTATTCGACAGTTATAAGTCCGGAACAGAATATATCGTCTTCGGCAAGCCTCAGCCTTACAACGGCCGTTATCAGTTTGCACACCCCGACATGGAGAAAGCCGCCAACGTGCAGCTTTCTACCTTAGGTATGCAACCGTATTATATCACCACACAGACGATGAAGAACCGGGGGCTCACATCCCGGTCTATAGAGAAGATGACGAAAGCCCTCGTGGCACGCATCCCACAAGGTTCTATCCCCGAGACGCTGCTGCCGGGTCAGATAGCAAGGCTTCATCTTATTCACCGTGAGGAGGCCCTGAGGATAATTCATTATCCGCAATCGCTGCGCGACGTACAGCAAGCCCGGGAACGACTGAAGTTTGAAGAGCTGTTCTACGTGCAGCTCAACATCTTGCGTTATGCCACCGAGCAACGGCGCAAATACCGTGGCTATACGTTCGTGCATGTCGGTGCACCGCTCAACACGTTCTATAAGACGAACCTGCCCTTTGAACTGACAGGCGCGCAGAAACGTGTGATGCATGAGATACGCGACGACATGCGGTCGGGGCTCCAGATGAACCGGTTGCTGCAAGGCGACGTCGGCTCGGGCAAGACCCTCGTGGCCCTGATGTCGATGCTCATCGCCATCGGCAACGGCTTCCAGACTTGTATCATGGCACCGACGGAGATTCTCGCCGAGCAGCATCTGCAGACCATCCGGAGATTTCTGAAAGGAATGGATATCCGCGTGGAGCTTCTTACTGGAATCGTGAAAGGCAAGAAGCGCGAAGAAGTCCTTGCAGCACTTGCCGATGGATCTGTCAACATTCTTGTCGGCACGCATGCTCTGATAGAAGGCAATGTCGTGTTCCG
>CALJCU010000118.1 GCA_938023885.1 uncultured Prevotella sp.
AGAGCCTCCCGCAGAAGGGCGGCGAGCTCCTCGCCGTCGCGCGGGGCGGCCGTGCGCAGGCCGGGCACCATGGCTGCGATCGACAGGTCCCACACGCCGTTGTGGGAGGCGCCGTCGTCGCCCGTGATCCCGGCCCGGTCGAGCACGACGGTCACCGGCTCGCGGTGGAGCGCCACGTCCATGATCAACTGGTCGAATCCGCGGTTCATGAACGTGGAGTACAGGGCGAGCACCGGCCGCATGCCGGCCCTGGCCAGACCCGCCGCCATCGTCATCGCGTGCTGTTCGGCGATACCGACGTCGATGACCCTGTCGGGGAACTCGTCGGCGAACCGCCCCAGGCCGACGGGGCGCGTCATCGCGGCGGTTATGCCCACCACCGTCGGGTCGGCGCGGGCGATGCGGGCGATCTCCCGGGCGAAGACGCTGGTCCACCCGAAGCGCTCGGGGGCGATGGGCAGGCCCGTCTCGGGATGGATGGCCCCGATCGCGTGGAACCGGTCGTGGACGTCGCGTTCGGCGGGCTCGTAGCCGCGTCCCTTCTCGGTGATCGCGTGGACGACGACCGGGCCGCCGTAGTCCCTGGCCAGCGTCAGGGCCTCGATCAGGTCGTCGAGGTTGTGCCCGTCGATCGGGCCGATGTACTTCAGGCCGAGGGAGTCGAAGATGCCCGCGTCGACGAAGATGTCCTTCACGCCCTTCTTGATCGAGTGGAGCGCGCCATAGGCCATGCGTCCCGGGGGGCCCGCGTCCCGGAGCGTGCGCTTCGTCCAGTCGAGGAAGGCCTCGTAGCTCTTAGACAGCCGGATCGAGTCGAGGCGGCGGACGGGGTCGAATTTGCGGACGAGCCCTCCCACGGTCGGGGCGTAGGAGCGGTCGTTGTCGTTGATGACGCCGTCGCCGTTGATGTCCTTATATTTAGGCATACCAGGCTGTGTATTCGACTCGGCAGAGAAGTGAGGCACGTTGGCCTTGAGAGTGTAGGAGTTGCCCGACTTGTTGAAGTCGTCGTACTTGTAAGTGCCTTCGTAGATGTATCCGAACATGGAGCCCATCGACTGGCCGACTTTGGCAATGTAGCTCGACTGGGAGTTGAAGTTCTGGTCAAACTGTGCAGCGGTGAGCAGGGCTGTCTGGTCTTCTGCCAAGGCAAGTACCTTATTGCGGTTGAATGCAATGTTGAAATTGGTGGTCCACTCAAACTTCTTGTTCTTGATGTTTGTGGAGTTGAGCGTGATTTCCAGTCCGCTGTTGCGAACCTTTCCGATGTTCTTCATGGCACTGATGAAACCTGACGACATGGGAAGCGACGACTCGAGAAGCAAGTCGCGCGTGGTCTTTCGGTAGAGATCTACGGTCAGGCCGATGCGGTCCTTGAGGAATCTGAGGTCGAAACCGAGGTCCCACTGTTCTGTTGTCTCCCATTTGAGGTCTTTGTTAGGAATGGATGTGGGCACCATGCCTACATTGGTAGCATCGTTGTTGTAAGGATAGACGCCGCCGGGAATGCTGCCGAGACTCGTCAGGTTACCGCAGCTGTCCTTGAGCAGCTCGTAGAGGCCGTAGGTGTCGTATTCGCCTACGCGGTTGTTACCTGTCAGACCCCAGCACAGGCGAATCTTACCACTGTTCATCCAGTTGTGTACTGGCTTCATGAAGTCTTCCTCGGTAAAGTTCCAGGCAACGGAGCCGGAGGGGAAATAACCGAAACGGTTCTTTCCGCGGAACTTACTGCTGCCATCGGCACGCATGGTAACGGTTGCATAGTATTTCTGCTTGTAGTTGTAGTTGGACCGTCCGAAGAACGACATCATCGACCACGATGATTTGGCACTCCGTGTCTTGGTGGGTGTTCCCTGGTCCATCCCTGCCATGCCGAGACTCTCGTTGGGAATGTTGATGGTCTTGAACTGGTAGTATTCGTAATCGCTATTCTGAAGAGAGAAGCCCACGAGGGTGTTGAAGAAATGACGCCGTTTGACATCTGTCTGCCATGTCAACGTGTTCTCGTTGAGCCATGTAGCCCGTTTGGCACGGGTTACCTGAGCGTTCACCTTCTCGGTGGAGATCTTGCTGCCGTAGCGTGTCTTGGAGTTGTTGAATACGTCGGTGTTGTAGCGGGTATCGGTGTAGCCGCCGGACACTTTCAGCCGCAGGCTTTTGAGAAACTCATATTCGAAGTAGCCATTGAACTGCATGTAAGTGTTTGTGCGCTTGTTGTACTCGTTGTTGAGCGACATGATAGGATTGAAACGGTAGTCGTTGGTTCCGTTGACATCTTCATCCGTCGCATTCTCCACGAGGGAGTGGAGTGGGAGACCGGGCTGGATGACGGGTCGGTATCCCCATACACTGTAGAAAAGGTTATTCATGCCAGAGTAGGAGGCCGTGGAGGGAGAAGCTCCCGTCTGCCTGGTCTCTGAATAGTTGACGTTGAGGTTGATCTTCAGTTTCTTCTTCGTGATCGTCTCACCCAGGCGTCCCTGTATACGGTTGTAGTTGGAGTTGATCACGACGCCGTCCTGGTCATAATAAGAAATGGAGGCGTTGTAGCGGATTCCCTGGCTGCCGCCCGTGAGACTGACGTTGTGGTTCTGGATGGGAGCTGTATGGAAGATCATGTCCTGCCAGTTGTACTGCTCGATGTTGCGGTAGTCGTCGAGCGTCCACTGCTTGCCTTCGTCGAGCGCGAGATAGGTCTGTGCCGTGCGCTCGGGGTACATCTCGTTCTGCAGTTTCACAAACTCGTAGGCATCCATCATGTCGATTTTTTTCGACACGGTCTGCCAGCCGAGGCTGCCGTCGTAAAAGACCTGTGGCTTTCCCACCTTTCCGCTCTTTGTGGTGATGATCACGACACCATTGGCACCGCGGGCACCGTAGATAGCTGAGGCTGACGCGTCCTTGAGCACGTCGAGCGAGGCAATGTCGGAAGGGTTGATACTGCTTGCAATAGCGGGGTCTTCCACGGGGAAGCCATCGATGACATAAAGCGGTGAGTTTCCTTGCGTGAGCGAGTTGTTACCCCGGATGACGATGTTCATCGTTCCACCGGGGATGCCTTCATTGGACGAGACGCTGACGCCGGCGATCCGGCCGCCGAGGGTCTGGTCGAAGGAAGCTACAGGGGTGGAGGTCAGCGCACGGATGTCGGCCTTGGAGATAGACCCGGTGAGGTCGCGCTTGCGTACCTCCTGGTAACCCACGACGACGATCTCATCGAGCGACTTGTTGTCTTCAAGGAGTGTAATGTTCATGGGCTTGCCGGCTGTGGCGTGCTTCTCTTGTGATACATATCCTAGAAAGGAGAACACGAGCACGGCATTGCGCTGTGAGGGTTTGATGGTGAAGACACCATCAAGATCGGTGACAACACCTTGGGAGGTACCTTTGACGATGACGCTGACACCGGGCATGCCGTCGCCTGACTCGTCGCATACTTTACCAGTCACTTTTTCTTGTGCCGACATCGGTAATGGGAGAAGCAAAAGGAGCAGCGACCAGAGGGCTTTACGGACCGTTGTTTTCTTTAATCCTTGCATGTGTATAAGGTTTTTGGTTTCTATTATTTTCGGTAGCAAAGTTAGGAAAAAAGCACGTCCGGGAAGGTACATTCTTGTACTTTTAATGTCCGAATCTGTACAAAAGGATTCTGTACAGACAAGTTTTTCATTAATTGAGGAAGATAATTGTTTGAGATAATGGGAAATATAGTAACTTTGCAAGGACTAAACACCAAATATTAAATATATGAAGACAGAAGATACCTCTAAGATTGTGGCATGTTTCGCAACGGAAAGTCAGGTAGCCAGTATCCGTCCATTGGGGAACGGATTGATCAATGACACTTATAGAGTGACGACAAAAAATCCAGACACTTCCGACTATGTTCTGCAGCGTATCAACACCAGTGTCTTTACCAATGTTGATATGCTGATGAGCAACATTGCAGCTGTGACATGCCATATTCGAAAAAAGTTAGAAGCTGCTCACGAAACAGACATCGACCGGAAGGTGTTGCGGTTCCTCCCCACAAAGGACGGGAAACTCTATCATAGCGAGCCGGACGGCAGTGTCTGGCGTCTGATGCTGTTCATTCCTAATGCTAAGACCTACGAGGCTGTAACTCCCCAGTATTCTTATTTCGCGGGTAAGGCTTTTGGCCATTTCGAGGATATGCTTGTGGATATCCCTGAGAAGCTCGGAGAGGTCATTCCCAACTTTCATAATATGGAGTTCCGTATGGAACAGCTCCGTGATGTTATTTCCAGAGATCCGGTAAAGCGCGTCGGAGAAACGGCCGTTCAACAATTACTTGCGTTGATTGGAGAGAATGCATATAAAATGTGCAAGGCGGAGCGTTTGTACCGTTTGGGAATCTTACCGAAGCGTATTTGTCACTGTGATACTAAGGTCAATAACATGATGTTTGATGAAAACGGTCATGAACTTTGCGTCATTGACTTAGACACCGTCATGCCATCTTTTGTCTTCTCCGATTATGGTGACTTCCTTCGCTCGGCTGCTAACACTACTGCAGAGGATGATCCTGACATGAGTCACGTAGCGTTCAATGAAGAGATTTTCAAGGCGTTTACCCATGGTTATCTGGAAGGCGCCAGTTTCCTCACGCAGGTAGAAATAGAGAATCTACCTTATGCGGCAGCTCTCTTCCCATTCATGCAGAGTGTACGGTTTCTTTGGGATTATCTCAATGGAGATAAATATTGGAAGTGCAAATATCCTGAACATAACCTTGACCGGGCGCGCAACCAGATGCGTCTGTACCAATGCGTCAGAGAGCATGAAAACATGATGAAAGGCTTTATCAAAGAGTGTTTGAAAAAAAGACAATCTTAGTTAATGCGATACAAGTAAAAGACATAGCTTGCGTTGTAGTACATGGGCGTCGAGCACCGATATTTCTGAGTTGAGGAAGGCGAAGCAGAGGTCGTGCCCGTCGGCTCCCTTGCAGTAACCGGCGAGCGACGAGATGCCGTAAGGGCGAGAGAGCGTTC
>CALJCU010000119.1 GCA_938023885.1 uncultured Prevotella sp.
TGGTATCGCCGTACCTTCACACCCGATGCCTCTTGGAAAGGACGCAGAGTAGACCTCGAGGTCGGCGGCATCATGCTCGTCGGCGATGTCTATCTCAACGGACAGCGCATCGGCGGCACGGAATATGGCTACATCGGCTTCGGTATCGACGTGAGTGATTTGCTGAGGTACGGTCAGGAGAACACGCTCGTCGTCAAGGCTGACACACGCAATGCTGACAACTCCCGTTGGTACACTGGTGGCGGATTATACCGGGACGTGAAATTTATCATCACGCCAAAGACAATCTATTTCGACCGCCATCCGCTGGATATCACGACCTCCGACAACAAGACGGTCCATGTTCAGGTGACCATTGCCAACTGCGGTAAGGACAAGACGGGAAAGGTGAACATCAAGATTCTTGACGCGCAGGGTCGTGTCATTGCCGACAGTGACAACGACTTGCAGTATCAACGCATGAGGAAGAGTAACGAGTATAAGCTCAGGAATATCACACTTGCCAATGCCCACCTCTGGGACCTCGACAATCCTTGTCTCTACACCCTCGTGGCTACCGTCTCGGACAACAACGGCAAGGTCCTCGACCGCGTCTCCGACACCTTCGGTATGCGCACGATAGAGTTCGGGCCCCAGTTCGGCTTCAAACTCAATGGCAGGAAAGTACTGCTCAAAGGCATCGCCAACCATCACACGCTCGGTGCCTTGGGGGCTGCCGCCTATCCGCGTGCCATCGAGAAACGCATCCGGCTGCTGAAGTCGTTCGGTTTCAATCATATCCGTTGCTCACACAACCCTTACAGTGAAGACCTATACAAGTTGGCTGACAAGTACGGCATGCTCGTCGTCGATGAGGCTTACGACAAATGGACGACGCAGTATGGCGGTGGACGCCGGCCGTGGACAGAACACTGGCAGTATGACATCCCCGAGTGGGTACAGCGCGACCGCAACCATCCGTCTGTAGTGCTGTGGAGCCTCGGCAATGAGCTGCAGCAGGAGGCGAGCCTGCCGTTCGGCGACTGGGGTGTGACACCTTATAAACTGTTGCGGACGCTCGTCCACCGTTACGACTCCACGCGCCTGACAACGGTCGCCATGCATCCGCGTTTCCGTAACTGGCAGACCGACTCGCTGCCGTGCGACCTCGCCATGAACACCGACATCCAGGCATACAACTACCGGTATATGTATTTCCCCGGCGACGGTCGCCGCTTCCCGTGGATGACGTTCTATCAGAGTGAGGCCAACCTGGCCATGATGGGACCGAACTGGTTCGGTATGGATCTGAACAAAGTCGTCGGTGCCGCTTACTGGGGTATGATCGACTATATCGGTGAGAGCCACGGCTGGCCGAAGAAAGGTTCTGACGGTGGCGTCTTCGACACTTCATTGCAGCCAAAGCCACGGGCATGGCTCATCAAGTCGATGTTCTCCTCGGAGCCGACGGTGCATATCGGTGTCATTGTAGACGAAGAGGAATCGGATATGTGGAATGGTGTCAAGACAGGTACGGACAACCTCACTGATTTCTGGAACCTCACACCGGGCAAGAGCTATAGTCTGTACACCTTCACCAACTGTGACGAGGTGGAACTGCGGATCAACGGCAAGAGCTTCGGTGTGAGGAAGAACAGTACCGACATCAACAATCGCGACAAGATCAAATGGGACAATATCCCTTACGAGGCCGGGACATTGGAGGCCGTGGCGCGCAACGATGGCAAGGTCGTAGCGCGGCACACCATCCGTACGGCGGGAGGGGTCAGAAAACTGACGCTCACGCCTGACAAGCCGATATGGAAAGCCGATGGCATGGACCTTATGCATATCCGCATCAAGGCAGTGGACAAGAAAGGTGTGCAGTGTCCGCAAGACTCCGACATGCTGACGTTCAGCGTTGAGGGTGATGCTGAGATCGTGGCCGTGGACAACGGCGACATCTCGAGCAACGAGCCGTTCACCGGCAACAAGCGCTCGCTCTACCATGGCTCCGCCCTCGTCATCCTGCGTAGCGGCAACAAAGGCGGAAAGGTCAGGGTCACCGTCAGCGATGGCAAGCGGAGGGCGACGGCAACGCTTGCAATGACGCTATAATTCTGCATCGCTTTTTTAACGTTAATTGCCATTAATTTGCCATTAATTATGCATTAATTATTTTTGTAAATTAACGGGAAATTAATGGCAATTGTTGTTAAGACTTGACCAAGGGCGATGGCTTTGGTATTTGTCGTGTTAAGTCGTACAAGGTCGATGCGAACAATATTACTGTCTTTTGTACATTCTCTCCACGCATTTATCTGTGTTTTTGGCTAATTTTGCAATATATATCAGAACGAAAACATGAAAACGGCTTGATGCCTAAGACAGATGAAGAAAAAATACTATTTAGTAGCCTTATTGCTGTCGACTCTTCTGACAGCTCCCGTGCATGCCCAACGATTCATGGACAAGCTTGACCGCGGCCTTGTCGCTGTCAAGACGACAGATGGTGTGTACTGTTCCTGGCGTATTCTTGGCGAGGAATATTTCGGTGTGAAATACAACCTCTACCGCGACGGCGTGAAGGTCAATGACCGGCCGTTGGATGTCTCCAACTACACCGATGCTGCAGGAACGACCTCCAGTACTTATACCGTAAAGGCTGTCGTGGACAGTAAAGAGGAAGAGGCGGGCAAGAGCGTCCCGGTGCTTCAGAACGATTACGTAGAGATCCCCAAACCCAAGCGTACGTCCAGCGATGGCACGACCGATGTCACAGATGTCTATGAGCCCAACGATGCCACCATCGCTGATGTCGATGGCGACGGCGAGATGGAGCTCATCGTTAAGGAAATCTGTACCACCGATGACCCGAGGAACAAACCGGACGGCCCCGACTTCGACCGCATCGAGGTCTATAAGCTCAACGGCAAACTGATGTGGTGGATCGACTGCGGTCCGAACCTCTGCGATTTCCAGCATAACGAGACAAACATCGCTGCTTACGACTGGGACCGTGACGGCAAGGCAGAGTGCATCATGCGGGCTGCCGATGGTATAATTATCCATACAGCCGATGGTGATACAATCGTCATTGGCGACAAAACGAAGAATTATCGTGCCGACTGCCAGGGCACTATGGCGGAATATTTCGTGCATAGTGGCGCAGAGTATCTTCTCTATCTCAATGGCGAGACCGGCAAGCCTTACCAGATTGGCCCTGCGGAGCATCCCAACTACATGGACTATCCTCTGAAACGCCTGGAGGATGGTGAAACTGACCTGAATGCAGCCTGGGGTGACGGCTACGGTCACCGCAGCAGTAAGAACTTCTTCGGTGCTCCTTATCTTGACGGCCGTAAGCCGAGCATCTTCCTGGCGCGTGGTATCTATACACGCCATAAGATGATCGCGCTCGATGTCGACCCTGCTACCCATCAGCTCACGACACGCTGGCGCTGGAACTGCAACACGCCGGGCAGCCCTTGGTATGGTGAGGGTTATCACAACTACACCATCGCCGATGTCGACTGGGACGGACGCGATGAGATATGCTTCGGCTCCATGGTCATCGACGACAATGGCAAGGGCCTGAGTACGACGGGGCTCGGTCATGGTGATGCCCAGCATATCGGCGACTTCGACCCTTACCGTCACGGACAAGAAATTTTTGCCTGCAACGAGGACAATCCGGCTAACAACTACCGGGATGCCACGACGAGTAAGATCTACTATCGTCTCGCTGGGGGCAGTGACGACGGACGTTCCATGATGGGTAACTTCACCGATAAGGTGCCGGGGGCTATCGGATCGTCCGGTCACGACATGCCGATCAGTGCTGTTACCGACAGGCACATCGGTGACAGTAAGACGGACTTTGACCTTAACTTCCGTATCTATTGGGACGGAGACCTGTTGGAGGAGACACTCAACGGCACGGAGGTACGCAACTCTACTTTCCGTATACGTAAGTATGGCGTGGGTACTATCAAGACCCTCATGGGCTCTTTGAGCAACAACGGCACGAAGGCTACACCTTGCTTCCAAGGTGATATCTTCGGTGATTGGCGTGAGGAAGTGGTGGCACGTACAGCAGACAACAAGATACGTATCTACACCACGACCGATCCCACGGGATACCGTAACTATACATTGCTTGCCGACAAGCAGTACCGCAACGCCATGGTATGGCAGATGAACGGATACAATCAGCCGCCTCATGTGAGCTATTACCTCGGTAAGATGGAAGGCATCACCATGGCTCCACCTGCTGAGACCATGCGTGACCGCACGGAGATCAGCAATGGCGGAACGATCTCCTCTACTTATAACGACAAGCATATTATCATGGCTGAGACCAATGATATGTCCGTCAGCGTTTCTGACGGTGCCGCTCCAAAAATCTTCTTTGATAACGCGCCGACATGGGTTCAGGGCCATGA
>CALJCU010000120.1 GCA_938023885.1 uncultured Prevotella sp.
CATTGGTTCGGGAACACCGGAGATGAGTGCTGTTGAACTGATGAAAGTAGTGCTTGCCAAGTGTCATAACAATCTTAACACCTTAGGCAAGATGTCGATAAGGGAGTTAGAAAACTTCAAAGGTATCGGTCCGGCAAAGGCGATCACCATTCTTGCTGCGTGTGAGCTTGGCAAACGGCGGGCGAGGGAGAAGGCTGAGGAACGCGAGGACCTAGGCTCGGCAACGGCTGTCTATAACTTCATGCACCCGCGCTTGCAGGACCTCGATGTGGAGGAGTTCCATATCCTGTTGATGAACCAGAATTTCAAGCTTATCAAGGAGGACTGTATCAGTCACGGAGGCATCACGGAGACCGCCGTCGACATCCGTATCATCATGAAAGAAGCCATCCTGAACAATGCCACTGTCATGGCGGTATGCCACAATCATCCGAGTGGAAACACCCGTCCTTCACGCGAGGATGACCGTCTCACGGATCGTATCCAGAAAGCGTGCGAGACTATGCGCGTCTATTTCCTTGACCATGTCATCGTCACTGATGGTTCCTATTACAGTTACCGCGAGCAGGGCAGGCTGTGATCCTTTTCGTACAGCTGCTCCGCCATTCTCATGGAGACATCCTTAAAAAGTTGTTGCGGTGCGATATGGGAACATGAGGTTGATCTTTGTGTTTTTTCTTATTTGGAAAGGGCCTTATCTGCCCCATCGGAGACCATTATGGTGTATGTCATAGACTGTATAGATATAAAGAGGTGTACCGCCATCGTGGCGGTACACCTCTTTAAAGTGTAATTGATGATTTACAGGTTTTTATTGTCCTTGTTCCAGTCCTTGACGGCAGGAACGATGCCGAGGTCGATGACCTCCTGACGCATGTCGCAGAGGTGCCTGTAGCTCTTCTGCAGGTCAGCCATCTCTTCAGCTGTGCCGGTAGGAGTAGTGTAGTGAACACCGGTCTTGTCAATGGTAGTAGGCAGAGCCATCATCACGTCCTTGATGCCAAGCTCGGGGATGTCGGCATAGCAGCCGGCAGGCAGAGTGAAGGGTTCGCCACCCATAGCGGCCTCGATCATCTTCACAGCATTGTAGGCAGGGCTCTGGAAAGAGCTGCGGCCACGGAGCTTGATGATACGGCTCCCACCCTGTGTGGTGATCTGCTTGATCTCTTCCCAACGCTCCTTGCTCAGACCCATCTCAGACAGCGGCTTGCCGTCGACTTTCACCTGAGAAGCGAAGACAGCCATCTGTTCACCGTGACCACCGTAAGTATGTGCGCCGGTCACCTTGTCCTGCTGTACGCCGAACTCGTGAGCCAAAGCCTGCTGCAGACGAGTAGAGTCGAGGGCAGCGAGAGATGTCAGCTGGCTGGGTTTCAGACCGCTGTGGATGAGGGCTGTGAGAGCCGTCACGTCAGCAGGGTTGAAAATTACCACCACGTGCTTCACATCGGGGCAATATCTCTTGATGTTCTCGCCGAAGTCAGCTGCAATCTTACAGTTACCCTTCAGCAGATCCTCACGTGTCATGCCAGCCTTACGGGGAGCACCACCTGAGGAGATGATGTATTTGGCGCCTGTGAAAGCCTTCTTGGCAGCCTCTGCCACTTTCTCGGGATTATTCATATCTTCTACAGCGGGAGCATAGTAAGAAAGCTTGGCACCCGGAACAGCGCACTGCTCCATCTCATCGAAGACGCCATGAACACCCGGCTCATAGATATCATAGAGGCAAATGTTGGGAGTAAGGCCGAGCATTAAAGCACTCTGAACCAGGTTTGAACCAATCATACCGCCTGCGCCGACGATAAGGAGTTTGTCATTAGTTAAATACTTCATAACTTAGATTTGTATTTTAATAAGTTTACTTTCTTTTCTTCGATTGCAAAGGTAGAGAAAATAAGACAGAAAAGATAGCTTATTTTCGTTTTGAAATGTTGTATAATATTAAAACCTTCCACTTTGCAATGTGTGTTTGGCACTATCTTTTGCCGATATTAAGACAATTCCCTATCTTTGCGAAAAAGAAAACAAATTGGCCTATGATAAACGATACGATTCTTTCCCGCCTTGCTGACCTTCGCGGGGTACTGCGCCGTGAAAAGATCGACGCATTCATATTTCCTTCCACCGATCCCCACCATTCTGAGTACACACCGGACAGATGGAAAGGATGCGAGTGGATAAGCGGGTTCAATGGCTCCGCGGGTACCGCCGTGGTGACGATGGATGCTGCTGCCTTGTGGACTGACAGCCGTTATTTCCTTGTGGCTGCTGACCAACTCACGGGCACTTCTTTCCAACTCATGAAGCTGAAGGTCAAAGGTACGCCGACAGTCGCCGAGTGGCTCGGGCAGCAGCTCAGGGATAAAAATGCACAGGTAGGTGTTGATGGCATGTGTAGCAATGCCGCTTCGGTGGAGTCGCTTATCCATGACCTCCGCCGTCAGGGCGGCATCACAGTGAGGACCAACTTTGACCCCTTGAATGAGATATGGAAAGACCGTCCCGCTATCCCTGACCATAAGGTGGTAATTCATCCGATGGAATATGCGGGTGAGACGGCATCTTCGAAGATTGACCGTGTCAGAGCAGCGCTCGCTGATCTCCATGCTGACGGTATGCTTGTCTCGGCCCTTGATGATATTGCCTGGCTGCTGAACCTCCGCGGTACCGACGTCCATTGTAACCCCGTGTTCGTGGCTTACGTGCTCATCAGTACGGACGGGGTGACACTGTATGTCAACAGCGTCAAACTCACGCCTTATGTGGAGGCTTATCTCGCTCAGCAGCATGTACGTGTGGCGCCTTATGACCAGATAGGGAAGGGCTTACGCAAGTATTTCGAATATAACATTCTCCTCGACCCCATCGAGACCTCTTACACATTATATAATATGATAGCCTCGCACGACGGTCGGGCTTATGCCAAGGAGATCGTGCGCCACACGTCTCCTATCCCCGCGATGAAAGCCGTGAAGAATGAGGTGGAGATAGCCGGCTGTCACAATGCTATGCTCAAGGATGGCATCGCCCTTGTAAATTTCCTGCGTTGGCTCAGGCCTGCCGTGCAGGGCGGGGGACAGACGGAGATGAGCATCGACAGGAAGCTTACAGGTCTGCGGGCGCGGCAGCCGCTCTTCCGCGACATCAGTTTCGACACGATCGCCGGATACAATGCGCATGGTGCCATCGTGCATTACGAAGCGACCCCCGAGACGGATATTCCTCTTGAGCCTCACGGTTTCCTGCTCCTCGACAGTGGCGCACAGTATGAGGACGGCACGACGGATATCACGCGTACTATTGCTCTCGGGCCCGTGACCGATGAGATGAAGCGCATTTATACCCTCGTGCTGAAAGGGCATATCCAGTTGGAACTCGCTAAGTTCCCTGACGGCGTCTCAGGCACGCAGATTGATGCGCTGGCACGTGAAGCGTTGTGGCGCGAGGGCCTGAACTTCCTCCACGGCACCGGTCACGGGGTGGGATCCTATCTCAATGTGCATGAAGGACCTCACCAGATCCGCATGGAGTATATGCCGGCTCCGTTGCACGCGGGGATGACGGTCACCGATGAGCCCGGCATCTATCTCGAAGGTCAGTTCGGCGTGCGCCATGAGAACACGCTGCTCATTACGCCTTACATGCACACGGCTTTTGGCGACTTCCTGCAGATGGAACCGCTCACGCTCTGTCCCTTCGACACCGCTCCCGTCCTCAAGGAGATGCTGTTGCCTGAGGAGATTAAATGGCTCAACGGCTATCATCGCCACGTCTATGAGACCCTCGCACCCCGTCTTGATGTCAATACCAGGGCGTGGTTGTGGCGG
>CALJCU010000121.1 GCA_938023885.1 uncultured Prevotella sp.
TGCCGACAATATCATCCATCTCGGATAGGATGAAATCATAGATATCTTTTTCGGAGCTTCTTTTGGCAAAAAGCTCGCTCCCGGGATCGGATATCTTCTGACTATGTAAAATCAAGGGCACCCCACCATAGCGTTTCACCATGAAGAAATAGTTGAAAGCCCTGAGGAAGCGTGCTTCTGCTACGCGCTCCTCCTTGTATTTTTCGGGCAATGAGGAAGTGGACATACCCTCTAAGAACTCATTTAACACACGATTGATCTCGTAAGCGTTCTCCCACCATTCCAAGATACCGCCCGAATTGGTGATACCTACGGCCTTGGCCTCAGTTGAGTGATTCTTAATCCAGTGGACAACAGCTTCATCTGCCAGTTCGTTTACGATAAATGGCCCATGCCAGTTGTCGGTTTCCGTATACCAAGTAGAATTTTCTTTGGCATTACGGATTTTGGGACACTCATTTAACATGACAGTCATTTTCGTATAAGCCAAATCCAATTTTCTATCAGCCAATGCTTGATCCTTATAGACTTGCTCGTCTGATATGATGTCAAGCGGGGCCCTATCTAAAATACTGTCACAAGAGCTAAGAGATACAACGGACAGTGCCACCAATATAATATTTTTAATTCTTTTCATAGTGCTATTGTTTTAGAATGATATAGTCTTATTCAACGGATAAGAGCGACCTGTTTCACCTGATGGAGCTTCCGGATCGAAGTCATACTTATGCAGCCTACTGATGGTCAACAGATTATAAGTAGAAACGTTTATCCTTGCTGACTCGATCTTGAGTTTAGCCAAGAAGGACTTCGGTATGGTATAGCCAAGACTCATCGTCTTCAGGCGCATATAGTCGGACTTGACAAAATTGTTCTGTGTGATATAATTATTTGTGGCAGAACCGCCCAATCTCGGAATCAGCGCATTGGGATCATTGTTTCGTTCGCTCCAACGCTTGTCATAGATAAAGGAATAGAAGTTATCGTTGTTATTGCTGCTCCAAAATCTCAATTTTTTGTAGAAGCCGAAAGCCCCTTGGAAAAGCATTGACAAGTCAAAGCCTTTATACTGCAAATTGACATTAAAGCCCAGCATATAATGGGGAATCGTACCTTTACCAATGACTTCCTGGTCCTTCCAGTCAATCACCTTATCATTGTTTCTATCTGCAATGATGATATCGCCGGGACGCAGTTTCCCGTTGCCACCAGGGTAGGTATAGCCTAAATTATCGATTTGCTCCTGAGAAGTGAACAGACCCTTGGAGACATAGCCGATTTGACGATCAACCCACTCTCCAGAGTTCTTGAACAGCCTTATCTGGTCTGGATCAGTGTAATTGGCTTCTTCGTAGTGTATCCATTTTGAACGTGACCATGACAGGTTTGCCTTTACGTCATAATTCAAATCGTTGATGTGACCGGCAGTACCCAACTCAAACTCCCAACCTTTCGTGCTTTGGCTGTTGAGATTTTCCAAAGGAGGCGTTGCGCCAAATGTCGATGGTAAAGAGCCGATACGCCTTGTCAAAATGCCGCTACGCTTACGATAGAACATTTCAAACACACCATAGACCCTACGGTTATTCCAAGAGAAATCCAATCCGGCATTGGAGATATGCATGCGTTCCCACGTCATGTCAGGATTGGCTATACCGGTAGACTTAATGCCGTTTACGGAAGTCTTGCCCAACAAGTAGGTCATTTCGTAAAGCTTGTAACCCGAAAGGTATTGGAAATCGCCGATGGCATCGTTACCCATCTGTCCGTAGCTCAGACGAAGTTTCAACATGTCAAACTTCAGCTTCGACATGAACTTTTCCTGTTCTACTCTCCACCCCAGCATCACACCAGGGAAATAGCCCCAACGATGCCCAGGGGCAAAATGGGCAGAAGCGTCGGCACGAAGAATGAACTCCAACAGATATTTGTCAGCATAGGCATAATTCATGCGTCCCACAAAACTGGCGCGACCGTTTTCGGAGGCAGCCCCGTCGTTTGCAGCAGTAGCCGTACTTCCCATAAACATCTGGTCGATGGCCATCGTGAAGAAATCTTTGCGCGAAGCACTCAGGTTGTCACTTTTGGTGTCAACTGCCTCGAAAAGCGTCATTGCCTTCACTCGATGCAACTTGGCAAACAGGCGCTCATAATTTAACGATAGCTGCGTGGTCAGCATGGTACTGTAGACTTGGCTTTGTTCCAAGCCGCCACCTTTATTATAACTTCCCTTATAGGTGTACTCATCATTGGCATAATTATAGGTATAGAAGTCTATCGATTTATAGAAAATCTTCGTTGGATTATCCGATTTGGTATAGTCAACGAATGCTTTGAATGCCAACCCAGGAACATACTTGAAATCGTAGGTCAATGTTCCGGAGAGTTCTGTCGTGTAAGCCTTGCTTCTGTTATAGCCGGAAATTCCGCGGTCGGCAATCAGCCCTATTCCACCGGTGGCCCCACCGCCATACGACAGATAGTCAGGATTGGGGAAGTGGGCAGGATAGATGGGCAATGTCACCCAAAAGGCACCCCAAATACTGGCCTCGCCATCAAAGGCATTTCGCGAAGGATAGTTCCGGTCATTCAGATTGTAAGACATCGATACTTGGAGTTTGAGGCGATCGGTTATCCTGGCATCCAAATTCGTTTGGAAAGCATAACGCTGATAGTTGCCAAAATCGGTCTTGAGGATGGACTCCTGCTTTGTGTAGCCGAAATAGCTGTAGTAGGAGAAGCGGTCGCTTCCTCCCCTGACGGATGCATTATATTGCTGCATGGGGGCCCAATTTCGAATCATGAGGCTATACCAATCTGTATTGGGATATTGTGGATCTGTCCCCTCATAGTATTTCTTCATCTGCTCCTCGGTATAAGGCGGGGTAAGCGGCGTATCGACACCGTGCTTGTTGTAAAACTCTTCCCGTTTGAGTTCGGCAAGCTGGCCGGAAGATACCATCTTGGGCATATCTGTTACACTTTGGAAAGTCAGCGTAGTTCCGGCTGTAATGGTCGGCTTGCTCTGATTGCCACGCTTTGTCGTAATCAGGACAACACCATTACCGGCACGTGAACCGTAGATGGCACTGGAGGCATCTTTCAACACAGAGATAGACTCGATGGTGTTAGGATCAATGTAACGTGCATCACGCTCTACTCCATCCACGATGAAAAGAGCATTTCCAAAGCCACGGATACTCAGTGTCGCATTGTCACTGCCCGGGATACCATAGGTCTGTGTCGTGATCAGACCTGGCACACGACCTGTCAGCATATTGGAAGCACTCACCTGCGGCGTGACTGTCAGGTCTTTGGATGACACCATGGAGATGGAACCTGTCAGGGATTCACGCTTTTGGGTTCCGTAACCCACCACGATAACATCATTCAGCGTATTGTCGTCAGCCTTCATTGTTATGTTCAGTACATCCTTGCTGCCAACCGTGACATACTGTGGCTTCATTCCAATATAGGAAATAGTGATCACATCATGTGGAGACACATTGTTCAGGGTATAGTTTCCATCCATGTCAGTCACTGCACCGACAGTATTCTTTCCGTTGACTTTCACGGTCGCACCGATGACAGGCTCATTGTTCTCGTCAACAATCCGTCCCCTGATACTGCGCTTCTCGGGAGTCTGCTGGGGCTGAGGTGTCATAACGGCATTAATGGCGTGCGGATTTCTGTTCTGTCTCCAGAACAGGGTCACCTGCTTGCCCATTCTCTTATAAGAGATGTTTGTATTGGAAAAAAGTCGGTTAAGGACTGCATCTATGTCTTCATTTACCACACGCAGTGAGACTTTCCTGTTCAGTTCGTTCTTCACATCGCTATTGTAAATAAATACATATCCTTCTGACCGTTCTATTCTGTCCATGATATTCCTGACAGTAGTATTGCTCACTGCCAGCGTGACCATCAGATTTTGTGTCCCCAGCTCCCGTGCAGGGATATCCTGGACACATGAGAACGATAGCAAAAGTAAAGAAAACGTAACTTTTGCTATTTTTCTATAACAACAGAGAGGGTTGTTGTGAAAATTAGATTTAGATTTATACATTTGCATTTGTAATGGATAAAAATTGGATGATATTGATTGCTCAATGTTTTTCGATTGTCCTGGTCAGGCGTGTTGCATCCACAGCCTGACCTTTTTCAGGTTCCGATATTATTTCATAGGCACTATTTCC
>CALJCU010000122.1 GCA_938023885.1 uncultured Prevotella sp.
TGTCGGGTGATCTCTCCTCAATGAGCACGCCGTCAAGCAGCTTGTCCTGTACCGCCTCGGCATCGTCGCGGATACGGCCGAGCTTACTGTAGTCGATACTCACACGCCGCTTCTCGGCTTCTTCAGCTGCACGCCGTTTCCGCTCCTCTTCCTGCCATTTGCTGATGACGTTTCGGATGATTTGACGATAGGGATAAGCCGTTATTGCTGAAACGATGGTTGGCTTCACACCTAAGACGGCACGCAGCTGACAATCAGCCTCATGCATCACTGCTCCGAATATCTTCTTCAGTCGGAGGTCTTTACCAATATATTCGTCGTGAGTCCACATTCCTCCACGACAAAAATATCGATGGGCGGGTGATACTGTAATCTCCACGTTCCGTACAGGCTTGGGGTCATAGAATACGGCATTGGCAAACATTGGACTTGAGCGTTTTACATGTTTTCCGATGACCAAGGTCCGAATGCGGTGACCAAGTTCTTTCTCAACCATCGGGATAGTAAGACGCAGTGTCCGGGCCATTACTGCCGTTGCCTCTTTGGGATACTTCTTATACAGAGCTGCCTTACGAGGGTCATAATTTGCAAGTAGACATACTGTCTCGAACAGTTGGGAGTCATTCTCTTTGGCGTAATCTGACAGAATATTAGCTATCTCGTCTTGTTTACACTCAGTCGGGAATACTTCTCCGAAATGCTCTGAAAGATTATTGTAGACCACGTAGTCGCGTATCCATGGTGCCAGATAACGGTTCAGCTTAGGTTCTGTTTGGCGATATGCTTCATTCAGAGCGTACAGAATCTCATAACCTTCCTCAGCCGTGTTCACACCAATACGCATCAGCGTCTCATAGACATAGACGAAGAGAAAACTCAGCGACACGTCCGGCGCCTTACCGAGTCGCAGTTGCTTCCTGATGGTGAAGTAACTACGGAGCTGTGCCACGGTCATGTCGTGGTAGGTCGGGAAATAGTTCATGTATCCTACAACCTCCGCATCGTCTTCATAATCTTGCATGAACTGGGCCTGCTCATAGAACGATTTGGCTGCCGTGATCTGCCACGGCTGTTTGCGAATCATTCCAAGGAGCACACGCAACTGCTCCGGCAGGCAGTCATCATAACGGTCCATCCGTCTGTCACCGAAGGCAGGTTGCCGCTCCGACTCCTCATTTTCCGGTTCAAAATAGTCCCAGTTGTGAATGCTGTCCGTGCCGGGTGGCAGGCCGAAAGTGCCATCATCGAAGCGATCGTTCAATCCATCGTTCCACTGACCGTCCTGTCCGAAGTCTAAATCTTCATCCACGTAATATCTATCCATGCGTCTATCTCTTCCTTGCAAACTTACATAAAATATCCCGAATATTACACTGGTTGAATAAAAAAGTCGAGACCACACCGTAAATTCTGCTGAAACGCACTCGAATGTCGCATATCTTTAGTAACTTTAAAGCGGAGTCATGCTCCAATAACGTTGATTAACGGGCTCAGAGTCCCAATGTTCAACTAAAGACTCTTTCAGCCATGAGAAACGTATATGGCCTCCCTGCGCACAAAGATAATCCGTAAAATCCGTGCGATTCGTTGACATAAACGATTATTGATACATGATGAATATGACGACAACGATTATTTCTGATGACTATCAGTATTAGGTTTAGTGCCATCTTCTCACGTCCGTGAAACGATCT
>CALJCU010000123.1 GCA_938023885.1 uncultured Prevotella sp.
AGGTGGCAAAAGCCAACGTGGAGAAGCGCCAGCTCGACTTCATCCTCGTGCCGGAGCAAGGGAAAGGCTAAGGGTGTCGACGCAGGGGCGGGCCAGGTGCCGGATCCCACATAAACGACAAATCCCCGACTCAGCGCTCTGAGACGGGGATTTGTGCTAACCTAAAAACTAACTTTTAAACCTAAAAACTAAAAACCTATATGAAACAATCTACTAATCCTAACTTATGAATGTCTTTATCGGAATGTCTTTTTTCCTTTTGACACTGCAAAGCTAGGAAAAAAAATGAATGCGCACAAAAAAAATAGTGCTTTTCATTCGTTTTTCTGCTTTATTTTTGATATAAGTCAACTTAATGTGTGTGTACACAACACTTATTAGCATATCTCAATGAATAAAAACAGGGAAAGAAAAGCTTGGAATGAAATATTCTTCGTACTTTTGCTAAACATTAAAAGTTACTGTTCAAACAAGAATATATCCATCATGCGTATCAATAATCCATCCTTCGAGATTTGGGAGCAGCAGCCAGGTGTTTCTGGCGTATACAAGCAGATAGAACGTGTAGGGCGCGTGTGCTATAAGAGTGAGGATCACACTACAGCCGACTCGGCACAGCCCTTTGTGGATCGGATGATCAAGAATCGGCACTATGCCATGCTTGAGCACGGAACCGTCTATCTGCTTTTCGATGAGGCTATGAGGGAGAGGATTAAGACAAGCGAAGATAAGTACTTCGACATAGCGCCCTGGGACTTTTATATGACGGACAAATTCTCTCAGTGCGAGTTAGCATTCAACACTTACTATGTCACAACGAATCTCCGTGTGCTGGCTGAGAACAACAGACTCCATGACCTGAAGGCTTTCTGGAGCGAGCCACAGGACTGTCACCCCAAGCGGGTGACAGTGCATTTCTCGACTCAGATCGCCATCTCTCGCGAGTTCAACCGTCATCGCGCCGATTCCATGGCGGAGCAGTCGACACGTTACTGCAACTACTCAAAGACAAAATTCGGCAACGAGATAACCATCAATCTCCCATTCTGGATTAAACAGGCCATGACGGGTTCTGAATGGGCTGGAGAAGTGAACAACGGCATTCTGAAAGTCAGTGGACAGCAGTTCATGGAGCTGGCACGTGAGGTGGCTGACGGCTCGGCTTCAGAGCTTGACAACTGGGTCTTTGCCAACCTTGCTGCAGAGAAGTCGTACATGAATCTCATCAGTGCCGGGCGCAAGCCGCAGGAGGCCCGTGTCGTCCTGCCACTCGACACTGCTACGGAACTTGTCCATACGGCGTTCGTCTCCGACTGGAAGCATTTCTTTGACCTTCGTGCGCTCGGTACCACGGGCCAGCCCCATCCTGACGCCAAGGCGGTTGCCCAGCCGCTGTACGAAGCGTTCAAGGAGAGAGGGCTATTATAGTATCTGATTAGTTGCACAATTTAGAACACCCAACCGAAAGACAGGTAGCCGGAGAGCCCTACCTTCGGATAACTGTCGGTCCAGGCTACTGATACAGCATGACTGTCCCCGAAATTGAAGGTTGGCGTGAGGCCTACGCGGAAAAGGAAGCCTTGCTTAGAGACGTGGCGATAGCCGATATCTCCAAAGAAGAAATAACCGAATGCTGTTTTTGACTCACGCTGCGATCTCATACCTACATAGACAGGTTTGCCATCTTTTCCTGTATACACATAATAGGAAGCTTGTGGATCATCTTTCAGTTTATCAAAAGTGGCTTCATCTAGGATCTCTTCTTGCCAATAGTCATTGTGCGCATTGTAAAGGCCGATACTCACGCCTACACCAAGTTCCAGGGTGTTTCTCCTGCTTCCTATCATATAGTTGACGCCGATAGGAAGGGTCCAGGCACGCGTGGAACCGTTCAGCGTGAGGAAGCCACTGTTCTCACTGTATCCAAAACCGAATCCAGCCCGCCATCCCCAGCGGGTGTGGTTGTTGAAGCGCTGTTCATAAGTGATGCCACCTATGATAGACGGACCGCCAATCTCGAGGTAGATGCCTCTTGTCTTGGGCATGCTGTCGCCGTCCCAGGTTGTGTGAGCATGAAGGCTGATCATACTGAAAAGGAGGGTGATTGCGAAAATTAATTTTTTCATTGTCATATTGTTTTAATGTTTACATCCAATGTCTCATTGATGATGCTTAAAATAGTTTTGAGGCTGTCGGTGTGGAAATCACCGGTGAGACGCTTGCCGGAACCATTCTCGCAGGTGAGACGGACATGGTAGTAAGCCGAGAGGTCACGCAGCACCTCACTGAGTGGTGTGTCGTCGAAGTGGAACATGTGCGTGGCCCAGGCAGCGGCATTCGGTGAGAGCCGCAACTGTTCAGGAGCGGTACCGTTGGCGGAAACCCTTGCACTCTCATACTGTCTCAATACCACAGCCTGATGACTTGTGTTCGCACAGAAACTCACGGCACCCTCGGTGACGAGGACTGTCGTGCCTTGTGCCGTCTCGTCGACCATCAGCTTCGTACCGATGTCGCGGATGGTGTAGGCATTGTCTGTGACCGTGAACGGATGGCTTTCGTCGTGTATGACCTCTAAGAACACCTTGCCGGCGACCTCCACCCCGCGGCAGTCGTTGCCACGGTAAGACAGCGTGGAGTGGGGTGCGAGCGTCACGCGTGTCCCGTCGGCGAGTCTCACGATACGACTCATGTTGTCAGCCACAAGCGTGGTGCTTCGGTTATGGAGATACAGCCAGGTACCAGCTGCCAAGAGAAGAGCCGCAGAGGCCGCTGCAAGCCCCACAAGTCCGCGTCGTATAGAACGGACTTGGGGCTTCCTGCCGGCTTTGGCAAGGGTCTGCCGGTAGGCTTCGCTGAGGTCCATTGCTCCGTTCCGGTAGCAATGGGCCACGAAATTGATGATCTTCTCATTCATAGTATGACGTTTATCTGAGTTTTTCATCATCTATTAGATTTAATCCATGCAGTGCGAGACACATTCCAACCGGCTACAGCACCTAAGCCTCCCTTAACGTTGGTGGCTGTCGGCATGAGCTGTGAGAGCCCGTATTGAGCCAGGTCACTGTTCTCCTCAGCATTGATAGAGAACAGAAACTTGTAATATTCTGGTGTGAGATGCAGGAGCTCTACCCGCTCGTATTCCTTGGCACGATAATCATCATGCCAAAGCTTGTTGTTGTTGTAGACATTGAGATGGAACGTGTAGCTCCCGCCACTGATACCTGCGTCATCGAAGATACACAGGCCACCATAGTAATTATCGGAGAACCCGAAGGCGTCATCAATGTTCGTCTTCGACACGAGGAGCGGCTCGTTTTTTGTGTTGATGATAGGATAATAGAAGCTTTGCGTATAGCTGTCTCCTGCTGAATTGCGGACTGATACTTTCTTCAACAGTACCCGTACAGCATAATAATCCTTTGTTTCTGACGGGTCGGAGAAGGTTGCCATCACCTGCTCATAGCCTAACATCTCTTCACGGTCTTCGTTATAGACCTTTGTCTGCCGGCTTTTAGGATCACTGAGGGCGATGGTATCGGGGATAGAGGTCTCTGCGGAGGCTGTGGGGAGATTGTCGGAACTGACGGTTAATGCTATCTTGTCGCCGGTCTTCTGCTTTCCTACGACATAATAGATACCCTTGCCTCTATTTGTCACCTCACGGTATTGTCCATTGACGGTATAGGTTATCTGCGCGTCGTCGATATCCTCTATTTTTACCCCGTTTTTGTATTGCCTCACGGGAAGACTACGGCTCACGGAAATATAGGTAGTATCGCGCGTGGATGGGAAGCAATAAATCACGAGCTTCACCCCGCTGCCGGTATCAGGCAGGCTGATGTCGTCTTTGCAGGAGGCAAGCAGCGCTATAAGGAGCAGAAAAGGAAAAACATATGTCTTCATAATATCTTAGAACTTGATGGTATAAGAGAATGATGGGATGATGGGGATGTAAGCGCGGTTCTTGATGACGAACTTACCCTCGCGGTTGAAGTCGAGGTCTACCCACAACGAGTTGAGATGACAATAGACATTGTAAAGACTGAGGTTCCAGATGCGCTCATGCCCGTGTTTCGTCGTGTGGTGGAAGTCGAAACCTACATCGAGCCGGTGATAAGCCGGGAGCTTGAAGTTGTTGGGACGCTCAAAGATAAAGTTGTCGGAACCGATGGCCCAGTTTTGGTCAAGCCATTCATTACCGATGCCATCTATACGTCCCCAACCTCGCTCGCTTACCGCTGTGGGCTCACCGTCGGGAAGCGTCTCCGGACGGTGGACATATTGGGTAGGGATAGTGATGTGGTTACCGGTATGGCAGTTCCATACGGCAAACATCGATACCTTTTTAGAGATGTTCCATCGTGCAGAGAGGTTTATCTTATGCCGGTTGTCGAACTTGTCGTAGTACCAGTCGGGGTAGAAGTCGGGGTATTTGCGCTTGTTCCATGAGAGCGTGTAAGAGCCTTGGAGCTCGAGTGTGTGTGTCTTGTAGACAGCGTCCAGCTCCATGCCGTAGTAGCGTCCGCGCCCGTCCATGACCACTGTCTCCCAGCTTGCGGCAGGCGGCTCAAGTCCGCTCCAGGAGTTGTACTGCAACAGATGATGTGACACCTTGTAGTAACCTTCCAGGGAGACGAGCCAGTGCTTGTCCGGCTGCATGTAGACACCGGCTGCCGTCTGCCAGCTCTTCATCGGGTGAAGTTTGTGCGTCGTCGGCACCCAGTAGTCGGTAGGGAGCTCGAGCACGGAGTTGCTGATCTTGTGGACATACTGTGTCATCGTGGTCCAGGAAGCTTTGAAGGAGAGCCAGGGCGCTGCCTGATATTTTATGGCGAAGCGCGGGTCTACACTCGTGAAGTTCTTGTCCTGAATATGGAAGAGCGAGGCGTT
>CALJCU010000124.1 GCA_938023885.1 uncultured Prevotella sp.
GTGACCTATCTCATGAGCGATTGTTGAGCCCACGGGCTGACAGGTTGAAGGATTGACCCACAGCGCACCAATCTTGTTGTCATAACCGGAGCCGGTAGCGAGCCACTCGTCTTGATAGATGAGATAGATCTGCATTTTATAGTCGTCAAGCATCGACTTGCCTTGACCGAGGGTCGACATCTTCAGCATGTTGACATTGGTGTTGAAGAATTGCTCTGCCTTATTAAGCAGATCATCCACATCGACACGCATCTTGGCCGGTACTTTATCTCCGTTAGGATCATCGCCAAACTCAGGTGACCAGAATACGAAGAAGTGTTGGCTCTGCTTCATACGATGCCAGCTATAATAAGAGTCTTGGCGAAGCATGTAATCGGCTCCATTCTCAAAGTGAGGATTACCGGAAGAAGGACAGATATACTTGTTATAGTCAGGGATATCAGAAGGATTGAGCTTCACCACCTTATAGTTCTGACCTATCGTAATACTTTGAGCATTACCTTTCTCCGTTGTGATGGTCAGCGTAGCCTTTCTCGAGTTGGTCAGACTCTCGTTTTCATCCAAGTGGACGACAATTACTGTGTCGTTGACAGAGCCTGTATCCTTAGGCAAGGTAGCCCATCCCGTGCCGGCCACTGAATCGGTTGTGATCGTTGCTTTCCAGTTCTGATCACTCTTGAAAGGAATAGACAGATCCTGTGCGTTGGCCTCAACGTTATAATCGGAGGAGCCAAAGGCAACTGTTCCTTTGTATCGAGGATCATAGTCGGGCAAAGACACCGACATGTCGTCTTCGGCACACCCCGCCATGAAAGGCACAGAAGCACCCAGCATGAGCAGAGCCGCAAAGACATGTACATATTTTCTAATGTTTAGTTTCATGTTTCGATGATTTTAGAGGTAGATGTACATTTCTGCACATCTACCAGATTGTTAGTATGTGACTTTACTCGAACGTTATTGTGAAGTTTATCGTCAGCGTCTTGTCGCCCTTCGACTGCTTCAGAACGACAGAGAGCGGAAGCACTGTGCCGGAAGCCGGAGCTGAGTTGCTGAGACGGCCGATGTTGAAACCACCTCCATTCTCGTAATAGTCCTTCTTTTCATCGTCATAGATGAACGGCTCTATGAAGAGTGCGAAGTCATCCTTACCCCAGTTGACAATCTGAATCTTCTGATTGAGCCAGTAGCCTGCGCCATTGGCTGTATACTTACCCGGGCCACCAAGAAGAGCGCCGGTAGAGCTCATGATATACACATCGTAGACCGCATTCTCAGTATCAAGCCCCTTCGCAATGTTGTAAAGGTTGGTCTCGCCAAAGGCGAATTCGATGTTCTTTGCTATTGAACTGAAATTGAACGGCGCAACTGCATAGTCGCCCTTAGGCACTGTGATAGGTACATCCACCACACTGGCATCGGTGACATTGACGAGTGTCTGACAACGGAAGTTTATCGGGAAACTGGATTCTTCTGTCTTTACGAAGCCACAGGTGACGGGAATGATACCAGTTGCAGCTTTGTTGGTCAGCGTCAACTTCAACTGCTTAGCCTCAGGAACAAACTGAACTTTGATAGCGGCTAACGAGTCGGTTGTAACGATGCCGTTGGCAGAAAGCAGCCACGTGTTATCGCCGCCATTGGCAGGTGTTTTGTCCCATACACGACGATTGGGGTTGATCGGATAGAAACGGACGGAACCATTGCTGAGTCCGCTGATGGCCTCGTCAAGGCTCATTCCGAGCTGTTTCTGTATGTTGTCGGCGTAGTCAGTAAGATCGACGGTGACAACTTGAGTGCCAGCCTCAGCCTGTGCCATCTTCACACTTGCCGTCGCCATATTCTCATCAGAGCCTTTCAATGGCACGTTTTCTGAATCGCTATAGACATGTGGGAAACTGGCATCCGCATAGTCATCGCTGCAAGAAGACAAGGTTCCTACAGCAAGAACCGCCATCATTGCGAATAAAAATATCTTTTTCATAAATATCTATCTTATTATTGAATAGCAATCGATTTATTATTTCCTTCACTGATGGTCACGGATTAGTTATACCCAGCGTTCTGCTTCAGCTTGGTGTTTGCCTGGAGATTATCCTTCAGAATAGGGAAGATATCAAGGTGATGGTCCTGCGCATTGGTGTTAGCACTCTTACCGAACCATGACTTGCCATTGAAGACATTGTATCCGTTGTTCATCTTAAAGCGGATGAGATCCTGACGACGATGATGCTCGTAGACGAACTCCCATGCAAGGTCATCGAGAAGTCCACCGAACTGGATATCGCTTCCACCCTCATGAGTTTCAACCTTCTGCATGTTCTTCAGTTCACCTGTCTCCTTGTCGTATTCTCCTTGCGTCTCCCGCAGTCCATAGTCATAGACACTGGGGCCCTTCAACTGTTCCACAGTGCGAATAGCTTTTTCAGGATGATCCTTGAAGTCACGCTTACGGCACATTGTGATGATGTCGGCAGCTGTCTGCTCGGTCTCACCATTGTATCCGCCAAGACGCAGCAGGCACTCTGCCTTGATAAAATAAGCATCAGTGAGGCGGAAGAACGGTACGTCATCATCATTGACACTGTTCTCACCCGACTGTATCTCGTACTTCTTCAAACGCGCGCCCTGCATGGAAGCAGCACCTGGCTTCTCGATGGCATAGACATCAACAGTATAATTGAGTGCCTTGCCGTTGATATAAATCTGCTTGCCATCCTTGATACTCTTCTGCGGTCCCCAAACCCAACAGTCGGTCTTTCGTGTATCGTCGGCATCATAGGTGGCGAAGAACTGAGGAATGCATGCTGAGCCATTCCAGCCGTCACGCTTTGTACCAAAGATATCCTGCGAGCCAGAAAGGAACCATTTACTATAGTAGTTTGTCCCCATTCCTGCATACTTACTGTCATAAACAAGCGCGAAGATTGTCTCCTTACTGCTACTGACGCCTCCTACTTTAGCTTTGAAAGGAGTGAGATAGTCGTCATCGAGCTGATAGACACCGCCGTCGATGACCTCGTTAACCTCTTTGTAAGCTTTCTCGTAGAAAGTCTTATCCTCCGGTTTCGTCGGGAACCAGGCGTTGCGGTTAAGATACATCTTAGCAAGAACCATGCAGGCCGTCCAGTAGTTCATCTGTCCGAGTTCATTGGTCTTCGGCAGGAACGGCTTTGCCTCATTGAGCTCGTTGACAATGAGATCATAGGTTGAGTCAGGAGCTACCTGTGAAGGCATGTAGCCACTTGGCACCTTCAGCGTAGTCTGCACGGGGATGTTGCGCCAGAGGTCGAAGAGAACATAATAGAAAAGAGCGCGATAGGCACGAAGCTCTGCCTTACTCTCATCATTAGAAGAGATGTTCGCATCGTCGAGAAGCTGGTTGCAGGTTGTGATACCTTGGTAGCAGGACATCCACGGACGATAGAGATGGTTGATCGTACTGTTGAACTCATGTTTATGCAGTGACACATATTGCGCACCCCATCCGGAGGTCTCATAGCGGAAAGGAGTCATGATCAAGTCGCAGCACTCTTCGCTGATATCCTGATAACTCTCCCAGCCATTGTACATATCACGCAGACGGTCATAGATGACACCATACTGCGCTTGTATCTGATCCTTCGTGAACGTGGTATTGCCCGGCAGCTCACTGTACACGGTCTCTGTAAGATCGGTACAGCTCGTCATCGACACTGCGCCCAACGCTATGACTGCAGCAATAATACTGCCTTTGATTATATTTCGTTTCATGATAGTAATGCTTTAGAATGTTACGTTGACACCCAAGGTGGAAGTACGAACCGTAGGATATTTATCACGGTCGTCGACACCAGCATAGAAGAAGTTATCACTTCCCAGTTCTGGATCCATGCCCTTATATCTGGTGATGGTGAACACATTATAGACAGTACCATAAGCGCGCAGGCTCTTGATATACTTGTTTGCCTTAGGAGTCCATGTGTAGCCAAGTTCCAGCGTAGAGAGCTTGAAGTAGTCGCCATCCTCTATATACCAACTGGTCACGACCTGTGACTGTGCACCGGAGAGAGGGCGAATGCCACCGATAGCATCGTTGGCAGACTTCAGTTTGTTGTAAGCATGAGCATTGTTCTCATAGAAAGCACGCTGTTGGTTGATGACCTTGAACCCGAACTGTCCGTTACATTGCAACTGCAGATCCCAGCCTTTGTAGCGGAAGGTGTTGTTCCATGCCATTGTGACCGAAGGAATACCGTTGCCTATATACTCGTACCAGTTGTCGTAATCGTTACGCATGTCCTGATAAAAGTCGGCTGTCTGCCCGGTCTTAGGATTGTGGATGATGAAGAGACCATTGTTCTCGTCGACACCGACAGCACGGAGACTCCAGATCTGTCCAAGTGCCTCGCCTACTGCCACACGATGGGTATATTGTGAGATAGGATCGCCGATGCCCTGCAACCACTGTACGTTATCGGTCTGATAGAGGTCATTGGACAAGCTAAGCAACTTATTACTATTATGCTGTAAGATCACCTGAGAGTTCCATTCGAAATCTTTAGTTCTAATAGGAGTTCCCTGAACCATGATCTCTATACCCTGGTTGCGCATCTGGCCGACGTTGGCCCATGTGTGATCGTAGAGGTTTGGCGGAGAAGGAACGGCATATTGATACAACATATCAGAAGTCTTCTTATTGTAATAGTCGAAGCTGCCACTCAGACGATCATCGAAGAGGCTCCAGTCAAGGCCGATATTAAACTCGCTCGCTGTCTCCCATTTCAGGTCAGGGTTGGAGTTATTGACAGCTTTCAAGCCTTTGTGCCAGGAACCATTGCGATAATAGTTACCACCTGAGTAGGTATAGCGTAGCATGGAGAGATAAGACTCGCCAGGAATGACACCC